>CAIYOL010000285.1 GCA_903927855.1 uncultured Planctomycetota bacterium | reverse complement strand
GCAGACAACAGCGGCATAACGGTTCTGTGGATGGCGGCACAGAAGGGCCAGGCAGAAGTCGTTAAGCTCCTTTTGGAAAAGGGCGCTGATGTTAATGCGAAGATTAACAGTAATGGTACAACCGCCCTGTGGATAGCGGCGCAGAACGGCCATACGGAAATCGTCAAGCTCCTTATGGGAAAAGGCGCTGATGTCCATGCCAAGGATAACAACGGCGTAACAGTCCTGATACGAGCGGCACATGCAGGCCATGCGGAAATCGTTAAGCTCCTTTTGGAAAAGGGCGCCGATGTCAATGCCAAGGATAACGACGGCGTAACAGCTCTGATACGAGCATCACAGGCAGGCCGTACGGAAGTCGTCAAGTTCCTTCTGGAAAAAGGCGCCGATATCAATGCCAAGGCTAACGACGGCTTAACGGCCTTGAAGGGAGCAAGAATAGAAAACCACCCGGACATTGTGCAATTGCTTGAAAAAGCCGGTGCAAAGGAATAATAACGCGGTAAAAACATAGTGTTTTTCGAGAAATCTATTAGACAAAAGGACTATCTGGTGGTATAATTCGAACTTTAAGCAGGAAAGACGCGTTGGTATAAAAGTAAAAACAAAGGTGATTGATTATGGCGCATAAAAAAGGACAAGGTTCTACAAGAAACGGCAGAGACAGCAACGCCCAGTACAGAGGTGTAAAGCTGTTCGGCGGCGAGGCTGTAAAAGCGGGGGCAATCCTCGTTCGCCAGTGCGGGACGAAATTTTTCCCGGGCTTAAACGTAGGGATGGGCAAGGACTACACATTGTTCGCTACAACGAACGGACAAGTGCGTTTCCATGGCCGGAAAATCGACGTCGTCTAAGCTCATCAGACAAGTCAATCGTCAGATAAGAGAAACCGCCGCGGCGTAAATCTTCCGCGCACCCCGAATAAAAGCAAAATTTCTCCCCCATCGTGCCCCAAAATGCCAGCCCAGTGCCTGTCACTGAAAGCCGGTTTACGCCGGCATAATTAAGCAGATAAATCAAAAAAATCAGCGTCTTAAAGTGTCAAAAACCGCATTAGTAGCATTGAAAAACGGCTTTTTGGGGACATCAAAAACAACCACTAAAGATTTAACACAAACTGCTTGACAAGTAGGACAAAAACGGAGATAATATCAGGCTTAACTAAGTGAAGCTAATCAGCGGATTTTTTTGTCCGTGCTGATGATATACACTTCGGCCTTCTCTGCCGAGCCCTGATTCAGGGATATCGTAAGGCAGAATACACAGGCAAAAAGCTACCCACTAAAAGAAAACAGGGTATTTTTGTGTAAATTGCGAGCTTAGGACAAAGATATGGAAAAGACGAAAATAACCGGCCGTGACCAGAACATCGACAGACAACAAAACGGCAGCGGCCTGACCGTGATTGTGCCGGCCTACAATGAAGGCGCCTGCATACAGGACACGATTAAAAGCATCCAGGGGCAGACGGTGCCGCCGGCGGAAATCATTGTCATTGACGATTTTTCGAGCGATTGCACCGGCGAGACGGCCAGAAGTTGCGGCGTTACAGTACTTCGCCCCCCGTCAAATACCGGCTCAAAGGCAGGGGCACAAAATTTCGCGCTCAAAAATGTGCACACGCCATACGTCATGGCCATAGATGCGGATACCACACTTGCCCCGGACGCAATCGAAAAACTTTTGCCTGCTCTGGACGACCCGAACATTGCCGCCGCCTGTGGTTTCGTGGTGCCGCGGCGCGTTAAAACGCTCTGGGAACGAGGCCGGTATATCGAATACATCTTTGCCTTCACCTTCTACAAGCAAATCCAGGATTACTACGGTAAGCCCCTGATTTCCTCGGGCTGTTTCTCGGTTTACCGCACCGCTATCCTCAAGGCCAACAACGGCTGGTCCACGCGGACAATGGCCGAGGATATGGATCTGACGTGGAGTTTTTACCATGCCGGACACGGCGTACGATTTGTGCCGGAGGCGGTCTGTTACCCGATTGAGCCGCATAACTTCCATTTTATGAGCAAACAGTTGCGCCGCTGGTCGCACGGCTTCGTCCAAAACGTCAAGTTGCACTGGAAACAGGTCATCGATATCCCTGTCCTTCGCTCGATGGTGGCCGTGGCGCTGTTCGATGCGACCGTCGCATCTCTGGCGTATATGATTCTGCTGCCGCTGCTGGCAATTTTAGTCAGTCCGCTTTTCCTGCTGGCATATCTGATAGACGTGCCGGCGATGGTAATACCTGTCTTATATAAAGCAATACAAAGAAAAGAAGTCGGCCTTGCGTTGACCAGTTTGCCGGGGTTTCTCGTCTTACGGCTGGTCAACGGTGTTTTTCTGCTCAAGGCCCTATGGCTTGAAATCGTTGTGAACAAGCCGCTTATGGTTTATGAGAAGGGGCACTAAGATGACAGTCGGACTACCGGGTACCGGAATCGGTGGCATATTTTATATATTATTGGCCGTTTGTATGCCTGTGAAGGAATTTTGCCGCACGCTAAAAGGACGGACAAACCTGAAGCGCTGGTTTTTCGTGGCCCTCCAGATGCTTTTTGTATTCGGTGTTATAGCGGCGATGTGGAGCGAGCTGTGGCTGCTGAACAAGTCTTTAGTCTTGCTATGGGGAACGTTAAAAGTAAATGGCCCCATGATTATGGTGGACCAGACCTTCAGGCAGACAAAAGTTATGGCTATAGCCTCGGCGTCCGCGAGCTTTATCAGCTTAACGTTTGTCATTACGGGAGTGCACGTCCTGCGGTTTTTTGTTCACCGCGGCCGCAGAAGAAATTTAACCGCCCCAAAGAGCCAGCCTGCTTTCCAAATATTGAATCCGCCGTCTTTTACGCCCGGGGTCACTCAATGGAAAACCCCATCCGTTCTTAACCAAGCCCCGTCCGCCGCATAATTGAAAACCATCTTGCCGACTAAGTCCCTGCGCGCTTAATAACGCCGCATAGGAGCTGTTAATCGGGAGTAATTCTGCTATAATGCGCCATCCGGCTGCTTCGAACTTATAAATAAAAGATAGAAAATAGAAAATAAGAGACTCAAAATGTTTGTCGATGAGGCGAAAATCTGGGTTAAGGCGGGCGACGGCGGCAACGGCTGCGTAAGCTTCCGCAGGGAAAAATACATCCCCAAGGGCGGCCCCGACGGCGGCGACGGCGGAAAAGGCGGCAGCGTCTATTTCCATGCCGTCGACGACCTCGATACTCTTATGGATTTCACAGGCAAACATCACTGGCGCGCCCAGAACGGCCAGCCCGGCTCAGGTGCAAACAAACACGGAGCAAACGGCCAGGACCTGATAATCGAAGTCCCGCCGGGGACGCTTATTTACGATACTGAGACGGAGTTGCTTCTTAAGGACCTTAACGAAATTGGAATTAAGGTTTGCCTCTGCCGCGGCGGAAAAGGCGGAAAAGGAAATAGGGCTTTTGCCACATCCACAAACCAAACCCCAAGATACGCCGAACCCGGCAAAGAGGGACAGGAAAGAAATATTCGGCTCGAATTAAAACTCATCGCTGATGTCGGTATAGTTGGTATGCCAAACGCAGGAAAAAGCACTTTGATTTCCCGCTGCTCAGCCGCGAGACCGAAAATAGCTGATTATCCGTTCACAACGGTCGAGCCGGTGCTCGGCATTGTTGAGCTGAGCGACTACCGTCGGTTCGTTATGGCCGACATCCCCGGCCTGATTGAGGGCTCTCATAAAGGAGCGGGCCTGGGCATTGAATTTTTAAAACATATTGAAAGAACTCGAATAATCGTCCACATCCTTGATATAATGCCGACAGATGGCTCGGAGCCAGCGGGAAATTACAAGGCCATTCGCAATGAGCTGAAGTTATACAGTAAGGCCTTGGCCAAAAAACCTGAAGTCATTGTCGCCAACAAAATCGACCTCGACCCGGACGGCAAAGTAGTAAAAGAGCTCAAAAAAAAGATTAGAAAAAAGGTATATCCAATCTCGGCTGTTACGGGAGAAGGCGTCAAAGAGCTGGCTGAGCTATTGTGGCAAAAGGTTAAAGAAACAAAAGCCGCAGTTGAACAATAAATTATGAACATAATCGCGATAGATATCGGAAATACGAATATCACAATCGGCTTTTACCTCAGGGACGAGGAGCAACTTGTAAAGTCATTGCCTGGCGAGGCGACGGCGGAGCTGACCGAGCTTCTTACATCGACCTGGGAAAAGATTCCCGTCGCGAAAAGATCCAAACAAGGCAAACGCGACGTCGTCTTCGTCGCCAGTTCGGTAAAGCCGGCGTGGACGGAAGTTATCCATGATATTGTCGAGCGTGCCCTCGGTGAAGAGCTGCTGCTGATTAATAAGGACATTCCCTACCCGATTGAGCTTTCGATAAACGAGCCGCAAAGCGTCGGTGCTGACCGGGTCCTGGCGGCATCGGCCGCCTATGCCGTAACTGAGCACGCCGTCGTGGTCGCTGACTTCGGAACTGCCGTTACTATCGACCTCGTTGATGACAGAGGGGTATTCTGCGGCGGAGTAATCCTGCCTGGCTTTGAAATGAGCGCTAATGCCCTGCACAACGATACGGCGCAGCTGCCGAAGGTTACGGTGACAAAGCCACAATGGCCGTTCGGCAAAAACACCGTCGAGGCAATCAATGCTGGGCTGTATTATTCGGCCATAAGTACGCTGCAGGAAATCGTCAGGCGATACGCAGAGGTTCTGGGCACTTGGCCGCAGACAATTATCACCGGTTCCGGAGCAAAGCTGATTAAAGACGACTGCGAATTTGTCGATAACTGGGTGCCGAACCTCGTTGTCAGAGGCATCGTCCTGGCATATCGCAAATATATCAAGGATAAAGAGTAATACCGCCCCTCTTATGAGCGCATTTGCTGCAGTAACAACCGGCAAGGGAATTGGTGCAATAGCCGTTATCCAGGTCTTCGGCGATTCGGCTGAACGTATCGTAAAAAAGATATTCAAACCAATAGGGAAAAAGCCGCCAACTTTTGAATCCGGCAAAATCCTTCTCGGCACAATCAGCGAAGCTGCTGAAACTATTGACCAGGTTGTAATCGGCTGCGAAGGTCCCGGACACTTCGCCATAAACTGCCACGGCAATCCGCTCATCGTTGCCGACATAATGCAATTGCTGCAGAGCAATGGTGCCGAGTTGCTGACCGCAGAACAGCTCCTGACCAAAATCTTCTCTGCCGAAAAACACTTAAACACAATCGCTTTCGAAGCCAAACTGACCCAATTGCAGGCCAAAACCATTGAGGGGACAAAAATAGTTGTCAATCAGGTCAACGCGGGGTTGGCCAAAAGAGCAGAACAATGGCTGCAGGGCACAGCATCGCTTGAGGAAATCAAAGCGGACATCGGACAGATACTCAAAGACAGCGAAACTGCAAAACTGATTATCTTCGGCTGCACGATTGTCCTGTCAGGCCCGCCGAACACCGGCAAAAGCACGCTTCTCAACTTCCTCGCAGGCAGACAAAAGGCAATTGTCGCCGATATCGCAGGCACAACCCGTGACTGGGTCAGTGCGCAGTGCCGAATCGGCCCGTTTTCCGTGGAGTTAATCGACACCGCAGGGCTTAATGAAACTACGGATGACGTTATCGAAAAAGAATCTCAGCAAAAAAGTGTTGAGATGTTAGAAAAGGCGGATTTGGTATTGCTCGTTTTGGATAACAGCCAAACCGACAACCAGCTTGACAAACGCGTTCTTGAAAAAATCGCCGTCAAAAAAATCCTTACTGTCTTGAACAAATCTGACTTGCCTGCAAAATTCGACGCGGATAAACTGCCTGAAAATCTGGCGAATACAGTCGAAATAAGCGCGAAGTTGGGCACCGGAATCGAGAGTCTTCTCAAAAAAATTCAGATAGTATGCGGCGTCATCGATTTTGATTTACACACTCCTGTTTGCTTTACCCTCCGGCAGGAAAACCTCCTAAAACAGCTGCAAAAAGCCAAATCCAAGCAGCAGGCGGTTTCAATTATAACAGAGTTGTTAAACGCCCCGCTTAGTGTATAATCTGCGTCTATGACCGCGGAAACCGAAAAACTTACGCCTGCGATGAAGCAATTTGCCAGGTTCAAGCAAAAGTACCCGGACTGCATACTCTTTTTCAGGATGGGCGATTTCTACGAGACTTTTTACGAAGACGCCAAAGCCTGCTCGCGCATCTGCGGCTTGGCTCTGACCAGCCGAAGCAAAGGCGACAATCCTGTTCCCTTGGCCGGTGTTCCGTATCACGCCGTTGAAGGATACCTGAAAAAAATGCTGCAGGCCGGCTTCAGGGTCGCGGTCTGCGAACAGGTCGAAGACCCAAAACTCGCAAAAGGCGTCGTCAAGCGTGACATCGTCCGAATCGTCACCCCAGGCACTCTCACTGATGATATTCTATTAGATGCCAAGGAAGATAATTTCCTCTGCGCGGTCAATCTCGGGACAAATTCGAAAGTTGCAATCAGCTGGGTCGATATTTCCACCGGCCATTTCTTCGCACAGGATATACCTGAAAAAAATCTGCTCGACGAGTTGCTGCGTCTGTCCCCTGCTGAGTGTCTGCTGCCGGACCGTCGAGGCGAATTGTTCGAAGCCGAAACAAGAAAACTTGCCCAGGACATCGCTCATCTGACCGGCGCAATCGTGACCGAGCGTCCCGCCTGGTATTTCGACCCCTATCAGGGACAAAAACGGCTCTTGAAACATTTCGGCACCGCCACCCTCGAAGGTTTCGGCATCGGTGATGGCGATAGCGGCCTGATACCTCCTGCCGGCGCCGTCATCGAATATCTGAACGAAACGCAAAAGACCACTCTCAGCCATATCCAGAGTTTGAAAAAAATCAATCGCAGAAATTTTCTCCAAGTCGACCAGACTTCTCTTGCAAGTCTCGAAATCCTGCGAACCATTCGCACCGAAAGCCAAAAAGGAACACTGCTGCAATGCCTCGACGAAACGCTTACGCCGATGGGCGGCAGAATGTTCCGTACCTGGCTGTGTATGCCTCTGGCAGACCTCGGCGAAATTGTGCTTCGCCAGGATACAATCGAAGAAATGCTCAATTCCGGCTCGTGGTTAGCCGACATTCGCAAATTGCTTGCCGACATTGCCGATTTGGAGCGAATCGCCGCTCGCATTGGCACCAGCCGCGCAATCCCCAGGGATTTCGTCGCCCTCGAAGCCACATTAAGGCGGGTTCCTCTGCTGCGGGAGCTTATGGGTCAATTCAAAGCTGACCTTGCCTTGCAGCTCGCCCAGAAATGCGACAGTATGGACGAATTAGCAAATTTACTTGCATCCGCTATCGAGCCGAACTGTCCTTCGCACCTTCGCGACGGCGGCGTGATAAAAAAAGGTTTCAATCAGGAGCTTGACCGCCTTCGCTCAATCTCAAAAGACGGACAAAGCTGGCTGCGAAACTATCAAAAGCAGCAAGCCGAGCGCACCGGTATAAACAATCTGAAAGTCGGCTACAATCAGGTCTTCGGCTACTATATCGAAATAAATCACTCATCAGCCGACAAAGTACCCAACGACTACGTTCGGAAACAAACAATCAAAAACGCAGAGCGATATATTACCGATGAATTGAAAGAATATGAAACACAGGCCCTGACCGCTGAAGAAAAAGCGTTGGAGATGGAGCTCCGCCTCTTCGAGCAAATCCGCGCACAGGCCGCTCAATATATAAACAGATTGCAAAATCTCGCCGACACCATCGCGCAGTGCGATTGTCTGGCAGCTTTTGCATACCTGGCCGGGCGGCGAAACTACATCAGGCCGAAAATGACCGACGGCGGCGAACTGATTATAAATGAAGGAAAACATCCAGTCCTCGCTGAGACTCTCGGCGCCGAGTTTGTACCCAACGATATTGAGCTCGGTGAAAAAGCCGGCGACTGTTTAATCATCACAGGCCCGAATATGAGCGGCAAAAGCACTTACATAAGGCAAACCGCCCTGCTGGTCATTATGGCTCAGGCCGGCTCTTTTATCCCAGCTAAAGATGCTCACCTCGGATTAGTCGATAGAATCTTCACCCGCGTCGGTGCTTCCGATGAGCTTGTCCGGGGACAATCTACCTTTATGGTCGAAATGACGGAAACCGCAAACATCATCAACAACGCCACCGAAAAATCTCTCGTAATCCTCGATGAGGTCGGCCGCGGAACCAGTACCTACGATGGCCTTGCTCTTGCCTGGGCCATTACCGAACATATCGCAAACAAAATAAAATGCCGAACGCTTTTCGCCACGCACTATCACGAGCTTACGGAATTGGCAGAACTATTCGCAAATGTCAAGAACTGCAACGTTGCCGTCCGCGAATGGGCCGACGAAGTCGTCTTCCTGCACAAGATTCTCCCCGGCGGAACAGACAAATCCTACGGCATCCACGTCGCAAAACTTGCGGGTGTTCCGAAATCCATCCTCGAACGCTCCAAAGAAATCCTCGAAGAGCTGGAAAATACTTTCACCAAAGAAGCCACCGGCTCACATTTGGCAAAACACAAAACAAAAAAACCTTCGCAGGACATTCTCTTCGTCCAAAAGCATAAATCAGTTCTCGATAAACTCTCATCGACGGACGTGAATAACTTAACCCCTATCGATGCCATTAATTTGCTGAACCAGATAAAAAACGAAATCGATAAAAAATAGAAAGGCGAAAAATGAAACGAACACTTATCTCAGCAATCGTCACTTTGTCCGGCCTTGCGCTGCTGGTTTCTTCCTGCTCAGAAGTGGCCATAACAGGACGAAAGCAGCTCAACCTCGTCCCAGATTCGTATATGAACTCTATGAGCTTCCAGTCCTATAGCGAATTTATATCCCAGAACAAACTCAGCGCCGACACAGCAAAGACCAAAATGGTAAAAGACGTAGGCCGAAAAATCCAAAAGGCCGTCGAAAAATACTGCACCGAAAACAATATATCCAGCCAGCTTAGTGGATACAAGTGGGAGTTCAATCTCGTTGAAGACCCGAACGTAAATGCATGGTGCATGCCCGGCGGCAAAGTCGTTGTCTATACCGGCCTCCTCCCGGTTACTAAAAACGAAGCAGGCCTGGCCACCGTGATGGGCCACGAAATCGCGCACGCCTTCGCAAAGCACGGTGCTGAAAGGATGACGCAGGAGCTTATCGTGGAAATGGGCGGAGTGGCCCTCGAAACTGCACTCGCCAGCAGACCCGCAGAAACCAAGAATATTTTTATGCGATCCTACGGCACAGGTACGCAGTATGGAATCCTCCTTCCTTACAGCAGAAAACACGAAACCGAAGCCGACCATCTCGGCATAATCTTTATGGCGATGGCCGGCTACAACCCCAACGAGGCCCTCGATTTCTGGCAGAGAATGGCCGTTTCAAGCTCAGGCAAGGCCCCGCCTGAAATTCTCAGTACCCATCCTGCCGATGCGACCAGAATCAGGAACATCAAAGAATTTATGCCAGAGGCGATGAAGTATTACAAGAAGCCGTAAGAAAAGTAAATCGATGAAACGTAAGGCAAATCAAACAAAGCTCTCCAACAAAGAGCTGTGCGAGCTTGCGAAAAGCAACTCAGGCGTCTCAGACGCTCGTATAATATCTCCGTCGGAGGTTGTAACTGCCGCCTGGGTTCGCTTGAAGTGTCAGTTCGGTTGCGATGGTTTCGGCCAGTGTCTTGTTTGTCCGCCGTTTGCACCGACGCCGGAACAGATGCGCAATGTTCTCGATGATTACCATCGGGCGATATTGCTCCATTGCCGGCCTGGTGTCGATGTAAAAGCAATCGCCGCAGAACTGGAGCGAGAGATTTTCCTTGCCGGCTATTGGAAGGCCTTCGGCCTCGGCGCAGGCTCTTGTTATTTTTGCAGGCAGTGTCCTGTTGAGGAAAAGCAGTGCCGCCACGCTGACCGTGCGCGTCCGTCTATGGAGGGCTGCGGAATCGATGTCTTTTCTACAGTCAAGAAAGCCGGCTTTCCCATCGAAGTCGTCCGAACCACCCGCCAGTGCCCAAACTACTACGGGTTGATTCTGGTTGATTGATGCGTTTAAACATATTGACAGAAACTAATAAGGCAGGTAACCTGCAATTATGGCTGACCAGAAACAAGATACCTTGGCTAATTTTCTCACCTCCGCCCTTGATATGGAGGACGAAATCAGCAGCAGCGTTTACAAAGACTATATAGGCGCAAAGAACTGGCCTAAGAGCCTCAAGCCGGAGGCCTTCCAGGAAATAAGGGAATATTTGACCATCCTCATAGAGGATACGCGAAGACATAGAAAAATAATCGCAGGGCTTATTAAGCAGCATGGCCAAAATGGAAAATCGGAATAAAGAGAAAATCATCAGCGAGTTTGAGATGATGAAGGAATTCGAGCTGTCCGTGAAGGCCCTCTATATCAAAATTATAAATTCCCCTGATGTGAAAGAGCAGAAGATAAAAGACATCCTCACAAAAATTGCCGACGACGAGCAACGCCATTCTGAACTCGTCCAGAAAATTATCGATATCGCAACAGACGCCCTGTAATTTTCAATTCTTGCTCTTTACGCCCTTTAGCTTATTCTTTTCTTCTATAACCCTTCCTGATAAAGCTGCTGGATTTCTTCCGCAGTCAATGCCTTGTCATAGACATGAACCTCATCTATGGCGCCGTGGAACCAGGTTGGGTAACTGCTATTATTAGTGTTGCAGCCGATAAATGAATTACCGGTGGAATACGCTAAACTTCCTCCTGTGCCGCTGTAGGTTCCCCCATCATCTACGGCGTCAACATATAAATCCATATCTGTCGGGCCTCGCAGAACGGCTGCAACATGATACCATCTGTTAGCAGCAAGAGCTGTTGTTCCAACCTTGGTTCTTTTGTGCGATGAGCCGCTCCCGCCATCGCCGTAGGTAATAAGCAGCTTATTACTGCTGAATTCGACATAAAATCTGATACCATATTGAGTCGGAAGCAGCGTATCCAAACTCAGAATTCCATTGGATTTTCCAAGGATGTCCAGCTTGACCCATGCAGAAATAGTTACCGGCAGAGGCGGTTTCAAGCTGCTGCTGTTTCCAAGGTCAACATAATCATCCACGCCGTCGAAACTCAATGCGCCGCCGATTTTACCGGTCGTCCAGACTGGTCCGTTGACTAATGTGCCGTTATTATCACCTGCAGAATCGTATGCTGTGCTGCCGTCGACTTCGTCAAACTTCCACCAGCTGATGATGGAGCCTCTATTCCGCGCTGTGAAGCTCCAGATGTCGCCTATGGTAGTGCCGCCGGCACTCTTCTCATCTATACGCCAGTAATAAGTTGTATTAATGTCCATCATGCCGGTATCGAAGGTAGTGGCTGTCTGGTTGCCTTGGAAAGTGCCGGGACTTGTGGTTCCGAAATACACATCGTGCGAGGTCGCACCAGGGCCGGCTGTCCAGGTAAGGTCGGTTGTTACACCGACACCTATACCCCCATCGGGCG
>CAIYOL010000284.1 GCA_903927855.1 uncultured Planctomycetota bacterium | reverse complement strand
GGATCCGCCTCCACAAACCACATGCTAAATTTCAATCAAAAGCGTTGGTACCTGCACACCAAAAACGGCTAATTTGAAAATTTTTTATCTCTTTAACTGCAACGACTTAGCCAAAACCGTATCCCTCAAACAGGCATAATTTTCGCATCAAACGCGCAAGTTCATCCAATTGTAGAGAGACAGTCTCTTTATGGAAAAGATCAAAAATCTATTTGGTCGGCCTAACAGCGAAGTCCGAAGGAATTCGGCGGACAAGGCAACGGCCTTTCACAGAAGCTCGCTTCGAGAAAAGGCCTTGCCGAAGAACGCCTGCCGACCAAACCCTCTGCGTAATCAGCGTCAAAAAATCAGTGTTAATCTGGGTAATCTGTGGCTAAAAATCAATCAATCAAAACGAAGTTAATTATGCGAAACGAACCCAATTTTCGAAAAAGTCAAATGTTTATAACCACAGTTTCGACAATAAATTACAGCGAAAAATGCAACTTGGACACTTGGTCAAAACGAACCCAAACGAACCCAATTTATGGTGAGCCTGTCGAACCCATTTGTAGTGAGTTAGCTTTTCAGCAGTTTCTCTGCGATTTGAGAAGCGGCTTGTTTATTCGCGACTGCCTTGCAGCACTCCGCCATTTGCTTCCGCTTTTCCTCGTTTTTCATCAGCTCTTCCAACGCTGCCCACAGCCGCTCGGCCATACTTTCATCTTTGCGCCGCTTATCATCAACTATAACCGCGGCGCCTGCCTCGACAAGTTTGCCTGCGTTCAAGTATTGATGTTTGTCTCGGTGATACGGGTAAGGTATACAGATGCTCGGCACGCCGGCCGCAGCATATTCGGCCACGCTGACCGCCCCGCTTCTGCCGACCACCAAATCCGCAGCCGACAGCAAATTCGGCATATCATCAAAATAGTCTATAACTTTGTTACTGATTCTCGCGCCGATGTATTTTTTCTGCGCCTTTTCATAATTCGCCCGTCCTGCCAAATGAACGATTTGCCACTGGTCCGCGAAACCGGCCAAATTATACAAAAGCGAACAAACGGCCTCGTTAATATTCTCCGAGCCGCTCGATGCCCCGGTTATAAGCAAAATCTTTTTCCCACTTTCAAGGCGAAGCTCACTCTTTGCCTTTTCGGGCTGCGGATTATCAAAGCCGCTTCGCAGCGGACAGCCGACAACATCCACTTTCACTCTCCTTTTGCCAAAGTATCGCTTGGTATCTTCGAACTGCACGAAAATCTTATTGGCCCATTTGGCTATTATCTTATTTGCCCGCCCCGGCACAATATCAACATTCAAAAGCACAATAGGGATTTTGAGTTTACGGGCAGCCAGACATACGGGCAGCGACACAAAGCCGCCTGTGCCAATCACAACTGCGTTCTTATTTTGAATAAATGCCCGTTTGGCAATTTTGGAACTATCTAAGAACGAAGTGCAAAAGTCGATTAGTTTCACAGGCCTTATGGAAAACCTGCTGATTGGCAAACTCGCGTGTACGAAACCGGTTTTTGCGAAGATTCGCAGATCGATGCTGAGATTGCTGCAGAAAAAACGCACTTTCACTTCAGGTTCAAGCTTGACCATTTGTTCCGCTACTGCAAGAGCGGGATAGATATGTCCCCCTGTCCCACCACCGGCAAAGAAAAAACATTTTTCGTTCATATTATTCCTCTCCCTGAGATGTTTTAGGGGATTGTCTGGCAATATTGAGCAATACGCCGACTGCAACAGCTGACAGCAGCATACTGGTTCCGCCGGAACTTACAAAGGGCAGCGGTATTCCCTTTGTCGGCAGCACAACCGTTACCACACCGATGTTCAGCGCCGCCTGAATACCTATCGCCAAAACAATTCCAGCAGCTAACAGCTGGCCGAAACGGTCCCTGCATCGCACAACCACCAGAATTCCCAGCCAAATAAAAACGATGAATAACACAATTACTGCCGCAGTGCCAATGAAGCCGAGCTCTTCGCCTATAATAGCGAAGATAAAATCTGTTGTATCTTCCGGCAAATGACCGTATTTGCAAATTCCCATTCCGAGCCCTTTTCCCCACAATCCTCCGGAGCCGAGCGCAATCAGCGACTGATTCGACTGATAATTAGCCGAGTCAGCCAATTCCTGGGGGTTTAGAAAAGCGGTGATTCGCAGCAACCGACCGGGAGAGCGGAGCAGAACAACACAAAAGGCAATTATGCCGAACGGCACAGGGGTTAGAATGTGCCACCATTTTACTCCGGCGATTATTAATATCAGAAAACTCAAAAGCGATATAAATACTGCTGTGCCCAAATCTTCGATGATTACCAATCCGGCTACTACGGCTATGAGCAGACAAAGCGGGACAAAAACTTTCCAGTATAACTTCAGACTATCACCGAACTTATCGCAAAATGCGGCAAGGAAAAAGATAAGCACCCATTTTGCCAATTCGGAGGGTTGAAAACTTATCGTTATTGGCCCAGCGGGGATTCTTAACCATCGGCGAGCCTGATTAATTTCGGTGCCGAACTGAGGGAACAAAACGAGTATAAGTAACGCTATACTAATGACTAACAGATAGGGAAGCGGGGATTTAAACCAGCCGGCAGTTAAGGCAAACCTGCGATAATTGAAGAAAGAGACGGCGCAGAGAATCGCACAGGCAATCGGGAAAAACAGGAGCTGACGCAGGGCGGGAAAATCATAAAATCGCCGTAAGTCAAGGTCCTGACTGATATTAACGCCAGCTGAGAAGACAAAAACCGTGCCGATAGCCATTAAAAGAACAACGACCTCTGCGATAGAAGTGGGAAGCGAATTGTCTTCTGTTGTTGTAAGCACTTAATTACACATTATTTAGATAAAACCGATTATACAAACTGAGCGGGTTTCTCAGAGTTTATCTTCGGCTTGAAAGGGGTGATTACAGCAACAATTGTTGTATTGAGAAGTGTTAAAAGAGGCGGTTTTTGAGCTAAAAACGAGGGTTATTTGTCGAAAGAAAAAAAGGGGAAAAAACAGAGTTTTTTAGCTTAAATATTTGCGGGACAAGTGGTTATGTTAAAAATTCAAAAATGCGGAAATGTGTTAAAACAGGGGTAAAACCAAGGTGAAATATGGGCAAAAGTATACCCAAATATAGGTAAAATGTGTGCAAACTTTGGGTAAATTAGGGGCTTAGTGAGGGGAAATTTAGAAAAAGTCTGGATGCCACGAAGACACCAAGAAAATCAGGTACAGATTACCTAAATTAACACGGTTTTCCTGCTACTGCAGGTCATCATACAAAGGTGAATAATACACCTTATTTTTCCTCGGCGAGTGCTCAGCCACCGACATCCATTTCGGCGGCTAAGCCGCCGACTCTTTTTTCTCCAACCGACCTCAGCCCACTAGTAGTTGTTTATAAAGGCGTAGCAAGGGGATGAAATGTTGACTAAAAAATTTTATTTTTTTTCAGCAGGCGGCAATGCCGCATAGCACAAAACAACAGGAATTTTTAGACGCTGATTTCGCGG
>CAIYOL010000283.1 GCA_903927855.1 uncultured Planctomycetota bacterium | reverse complement strand
TGATAATGGGGATATTTCCAAAAAAGAAGCCGCCGAAGATAAACAACGTAATCCAGAGAATCCCGCCGACAACATTGTAGGATAAGAATTTCATATAGCTCATCTTGCCGACGCCCGCAATAAAGGGCGCGAAGGTTCGGACTATGGGCACGAATCTGGCTATGACAATGGTCTTTGCGCCATATTTTTCATAGAACCTGTGTGTGCGCTCTATGTGCTCTTTTTTCAAAAACCAGGAGCCTTCGTGCTTTAATATTACCTGGCCAAAATACTTTCCGATGGCATAGTTTGCACTGTCGCCCAGAACTGCTGCGGCAGAAAGGGCAACAAAAATCCAGGCAACCTTGAGCGAGCCGGTGGCGGCTAACGTTCCGAGGGCAAAGAGCAAAGAGTCGCCGGGTAAAAATGGCGTTACAACCAAGCCGGTCTCGGCGAAGATGATAAGAAAGAAAATCAGGTAACACCAAAGCCCGGAGCTTTCTATGATGTAATTAAGATGCTTATCAAGATGCAGGACAAAATCAATTAAGTTGGTAATTATTTCCATCCTTTTAACAATAAAGCCAATCAGTTATAATGTCAACGAACAATTATGACTGACAAAGACCAGTTTGAAACCATCGATGACGGCCTGTTAGTCCGGGCGCCGGCGAAAATCAATTTGAGTTTGCTTATAGCCGGCAAACGCCCGGACGGCTTCCACGAATTAGAAACCATAATGGCCAAGGTCAACTGGTACGATGAAATCCTTATTCAGCAAGGCCGAAACGCTGGCATCGAACTTATCTGCAACGGCCCGGAGTGGGCCCCCGAAGGTGAAGAAAACCTCGTCCACAAAGCCGCAAAGCTGTTTATGGACACCTGCGGCAAATGGGCTGATATTAAAATCACGCTGACAAAAAATATCCCTGCCGGCTCAGGGCTTGGCTCAGCCAGCAGCGATGCAGCGGCGACCCTGATGGGGCTAAACAAATACTCAGATTTACAGCTTCCCAATTCTGCCCTCGCCAAACTCGCAGCCCAATTAGGCAGTGACGTGGCTTTCTTTTTAGATGGTCCCCTGGCCTTTTGCACCGGAAAAGGCGAAAAAATTGAAAAATTAGACGAAAATTTTAACTTCCTCGCTCGGCTGTTCCTTCCTGACGTAAGTGCTTCTACAAAAAAGGGTTATGCTAATTACAAGCATAATCCGGACCTCTACGAAAAGCTCCATACCCAAATAAACGACCTTCTGAGTAAAAACAGGGTTGATTTAGTGACAAAGATGTGCGCAAATATGCTGGAGATGAGCTGTTTTAGTTTACACAAAGAACTTGCTGACTTGAAAGCTAAAATAGAATCGTCAGTTTCCAGGCCGCTGTGCCTGAGTGGAAGTGGTTCTGCTATGTTTTACATTATTGACAACGGCGATATAGAAAAGGGGCGGGCAAACCAAAACATACTTGAGAAACAAACCGGTTGTAAAAGCGTTATCGTGAACAATAACAAATGGTAAAGGTGCGGGGACACGACTTTTAAGCGAGGCAAAGAAAATGCAAATCACTGAAGTTAGGGTCAAATTAGTAGAAAACAAAGACGACAGGTTAAAAGCTTTTTGCTCGGTGACGATGGACAATGAGTTTGTAATCCGCGACATCAAAATCATCGAGGGCACCGGCGGCTATTTCGTCGCTATGCCATCCCGAAAAATGAGCGACCACTGTGAGAAATGCGGCGGCAAAAACCATCTCAGGGCCAAATTCTGCAATAATTGCGGAACAACCCTTTCAGAAAACCGGGCAAAGAAAGATATCAAAGGCAGAATGAAACTGCACGCTGACATCGCTCACCCCATCAACGCGGAGTGCAGGCGAAAAATCCAGGAAAAAGTTACATCAGCTTTCGAAGAAGAACTGGAAAAATCAAAGCAGCCGGGTTATAAACCGCCCGAAATGGATGAACCGGATGACGAGGTGCCGGAAGTAATCTCGTAAAACTATTTATGCACGTGGCGCAAGCCACGCTGCGCATCTAATCTTAGGTAGTGAGGTCCTCAAGGACCCTGTCGAGAGCAATATCCAGCCGCTCATTGAGGCTGTAGTTACCCTTGATTAGCTGCTGGCGTAGGTCAAGAACTTTCTCTTTGCGCACTTCCGGCAGTGTTGCAATCTTTTTTAACACCTGCCCGATGGGCGTATTATTGATGTTCTCAAGTATCTGCTCCATAAGCAAATCCTGCTCCGCGACCAGGTTTTCACTTACAGGTTGGCTTTTGAACCGGCTCTTTGAATCAAAACTTGGCATTTAAATTACCTTTATTCTATCTTTCAGGAGGAAAAATCCTTATTTTCGCCCGAAAGCTGATAGCCACTATATATTGTATGCCCCCGAAATCCCTTCGAGGCACTAAACAGCCTTCACAATACTGCTATCGACAGAAGTAATTGAAAAACTTTAGAAAAGTTAGGGCTTGCCTAAGCGTCTGAAAATGATGAAATTGCGCAAAATAAAGGCCTAAATCGGGGCCCTTGGCGTGGCGAGGCCACTTATTAACATCAAAAACCGCCTTTTAAAAAAGTAATTTTTCAGACAAAAGTAAGTTAGAGAAGATGAATTTGGGTAATCTGGGTAACATACAATATATAGTGATAGTGGGTTATTTTAATTACCGTTTTTTGGCCGTTAGTGGTAACGGGGTATTTTGTGATAACGGCTGTCGGCGCAAGGAGTTAGGAGAAAAAGCGAAAATTTAGAAACATGTTAAAACTATGGTGAAACGTATGCAAAATGAGGCAAAAAGCGCAAAAACGTTGAAAAACAGCGTGCAGCAGAGAGCGTTTAGGGTGCAGAATGGAGTTATTGTTTTATTTTATTGGCCAGCCGTGTATTTTGTCAATTTCCTTCCCTGCCATTTATTTGCTCCCCTTAAAAGTACTAGTTCATACCAAAAGTCTAAGCAGAGATTTATCGTTTCCGAAAACCAAGTCGCGACTCTCTTTCGCCTGGTCCAAAGTTATTGATGTACTATGTGCCGCTCCGTTTCTGAACGACTCAATGAATCGCCCCCAGTCTTTGATGAACTCGCTTTCCAAAAGGCAAGCTGCCTTCTTGTATTTCCGCAGGTGAGCAACGAGCATTCCCAATACCGGGGCCGGTTTAACCTCCTGCCGAACTCGCAGGAGTATGTGCCACATCGCTCCCATGGTAAGGGGCTTATCTTCGGAGAGAAACATCCTCAACTCACTGATTGTGCGTTCAATGCCGCGCCGATCCGATGGTGAGGGCTGAATCGGGCCAAAATCGCATTTATATATGCTTTCATTAGCCGCAAGGTCGTCTTGACGTAAAGATTCTCTGAATGATTCGAAGAACTCCTTGTGGATCTGGCACTCCAATGCCTTTGCGTACTC
>CAIYOL010000282.1 GCA_903927855.1 uncultured Planctomycetota bacterium | reverse complement strand
TGCCTGCGCTGACGCTTCGGCAGACGCAGGGGGAGTTGAGGTGAGGTTGCACATTAACCGCTATAAATTTTCAATTCACGTTTTGCTGTAAACAAAAAAAGCATTCTAATATTTATAATTAACGTAAATTCTTTAAAAACAATAACAAATCGTAAACAAATTGTTTACTGAAAAAGTAACATCACGTTAATTTTGGGGATATTTCAGCAAATATTGGTTAAATTATTGGAAAGCAATTCAGAAGGCGAAAAAATATCCAAAACAACAATCAGCAGGGAAATACAATGAAAAAAGTAACACACTTTTCGGCAAACAATAATTGGTTTTTCCGGTTGCACAGGTTTTTAGGGGCCATATGTTTTTTAACAATATCGTATGTCAACGCCACGACCTATTTTGTCGCCCCCAAGGGCAGCGACGCCGCGGCCGGCACCATGGCCCAACCCTTTGCCACCTTGCAAAAAGGTAATGACGTAGCGGTCGCCGGCGATACGGTCTTTATCCGGGGGGGCACGTACAGTATTACTACTCCCTCTAATAGCGGCGCAGGCATCTCGATTACCAAGAGCGGGACATCGGACGCCAAACGAATATACTTCTGGGCCTACCCAGGCGAGACCCCGCTTTTCGACTTCACCAACCTGACGATATCAACCAGCGGCTATACCTTTGGCATCGTGATCAGCGGCAGCTGGGTGCATCTCAAAGGGATCGAGGAGTGCTGCGTCCCGATGAACACTTCCTCCAACAACGGGTTTGCGACAATGGGCACTAACAACATCCTTGAGTTGTTGAACGCGCACCACAACAACGGCAGCGGGATTCAGGTCGGTGGCGGGAACCTAGCCCTCAATTGTGATTCGCACGACAACTACGATCCGACATCAAGCCAAGGCGACGGAGAAAATGCCGACGGCTTCGGTGTCCACGGCCAAACCAGCGGCCCCTCAACGATCATCAGGGGCTGCCGGTCGTGGTGGAACTCTGACGATGGTTACGACTTCATCAACCAGGAAGTTCCGGTCACCATCGAAAACTCCTGGGCCATGGGCGCTGGGTACACTAATTATGGTACCGGAAGGGCGGGAAACGGCAACGGCTTCAAGATAGGCAGCAGCAAGACCGGGATCAGGCACATCGTCAGAAACTGCGTCGCCTGGAAGAATAGAGCGAACGGATTTTATGCCAACCACTCCTCGGGTGGGAACACCTGGTACAACAATACGTCGTTCCAAAATGGGACCCAATACAACATGCTGGCGAGTACTTGGAGTGAACCCAACGGCAAAGGCACCAGAACGGATGGCGTTACCCTGACGGGGGATAAGGTGCATATCATGAGGAACAACATCGGCTTCCCCAACGACAACAGCTACATTACCGGGTACGGGGTCGACACCAAATCCAACACCTGGGACCTGAATATCACTCCGGCAGCCAAGGATTTTCTCAGCATAACCGATCCGAGCGTGTCGGGTACCGGTCAGACCATAGAGACAACTTCACCCGCGCTGGGGCCCCGCCAACCGGACGGCAGCCTGCCGAAAGTGGATTTCCTGAAACTGGCCGCCGGGAGCCAAATGATCGACAAAGGCACGGACGTCGGGCTTCCGTTTACGGGCGCGGCCCCGGACTTGGGGGCGTATGAATACGGCGCCGTTTCCGTAGCGCATCCGCAAAACGAATTCAGTCCAACCATTGCCGTTAGGACCGCTCCGGAACTGAAGCTGGAAGGTCTTGCCCGAAGCGGCAAATCATACGTGACCAATAGCCGGACAGCCCTCTATACCATCATGGGTCAAAGAATATATCCGAACCGAATCGGGAATTCAATGGCCGGGTTGCCTCCGGGCGTTTACATCGAAAAGCATTTGATGGAAGCTGGTCGTTAGGGGAAGGCAAGTACAGCCATTGCGGTCAGAAGGGTAATCCTCATGATAGCCTCCTTGGAAGAAATTCCATATTGCATGCGCGGCTGCTAGGAAGGCAAACGCTGTGTTTGGCCCCGGCTTTTTCTATAATAGTCGTTGATCGGAAGATTTGGGTTCATACCTATTGAATTGCCGCGAAAGATGTGCGCAACATATAACTAAGTGTGGCGTGGTCGGGTCTTTAATTATTCTTATGGTAAATTCCTGTTGCATTCGGACAAGATTTTCTGCATTCCCAACATTTTTTTAATACATACCCTTTTTCGGTCAACTTCAACCGTAGTCAAAGAATTTACATGTGTATAAGGAATGCAACTTTCCGCGAAAAGAACGGTCTTGGGTAGCCTTTTTGCAAAAACTAAAACGGATTCGGTTTTGCTGTAAATGTCCTTTGGATAAAATCCTTTTGGAGCATCCGCGAATCGTTCTATTGGAGCTAAACCGCATACATCAGCCCCCATATCGAATGTCATTTTTTTAATTTCTTCAGTTTTCATTTTCTCCGCCTTTTCTTTTACCCGCGCGGGTTTTGTTCTCGTCTTCCGGTGCAACGTTTCACGCATGCCGAAGTTGCCCGATTGCTGACGACTGCGAGCGAAACGAAGACGCCGACAGAGGCATCAAACGGGCAATTTGGGCATGCGTGTGTTGGTGGATGTAAACCTGAACGCTACCATAATGTAAATGCCTTTCGCGGTGGCTCTTCGGATTTGATAGTTGTCTTTTGAATTTTAGCCCGTTCTTTCTTCTCGGCGGCGCATGTCTTTAATTGCCCTTTGGCTTCAGATTAAGTCTTCTTGTAGTTTCGTTCACCGCGATTTTCTTTGTTCCTGGAAAAAAATTATTTTTGCCGTTCAATTCAGCATTTCTCGCCTCAATCAATTCCGACCATTCATGCATTTTTTGTCTTAATAGAGCTTTTGGGATTAGTTTGTGTTCATATTCAGCAACAAGGGCGGGAGAAAGCGTTCGATTTAAAGCGAATTCAACTACTTCATCATCTTTACTACGGCATAAAAGGACACCAATGCTTGGATTTTCGTGGGGCCTTTTTCGATCCCGGTGGAGCGCCTCAAGATAAAAAGAAAGCTGACCTAACTGTGATGGCTCAAACTTTCCGGTTTTGAGTTCAAATGCTACAAGGCATTGCAGATCTCGATGATAAAACAACAAATCAAGTTCAAAATCCGTATTGCCGACCTGTAATCGGACTTTTTCACCTACGAATGAAAAACCATCGCCTAATTCAAGCAAGAAACGGCAAAGGTTTTTTATTAAGGCCGATTGTAAATCTTTTTCAATGTAGGGATTCGGTAAGTCAATAAAATCAATGAGATAGGCGTCCTTAAAAATTCCACCAGCGTCTTGTGGCAAAACTCGCACCGTTGGTGCGAGTTTTAGATCAGCAAGCATTGTGCGTTCAAAAACACTTCGTTTAATTTGATTAAGCAATTCTTGTTTTGACCAACTGCAACGGATTGCGCTGCGAAGGTAAAATTCCTTTTCTTTGATAGATTTGCATTGTGCCAAAATTATAAGGTTTTTTGTCCAAGCTAATTCTCGCACCATTGGTGCGAGTTTCTCTTGTTTACAATAGGTATCATAAAATTGCATCATCCGCCAGAGATTTGATGCGGAATACCCTTTGAGTTCAGGAGACTTGATACTCAACCATGCTGAAAGCTCTTTTACTACCCCTTTGCCCCAGCCGTCCGCAGCCACTTTGCGCGAAAGATATTGTCCAACGGCCCAATATGTTTCTATGAGAACGATATTAACTTTTTTAAATGCTCTATTCCGCCCTTGCTGAATGATATTCAAGACTTCAATAAAACCAGTTTCATGAGCAATCGTGTGCGAAGTCACAGAATGTCTTTGCGTACTCATCAGTTACCTCTCATAAAATTTGGGCCACCCATCAATCCTCAATCGGGTGCCGTTGTTTTTTTTAATATTCTTTAAAAATAGCCTTCGAGACATCTTGATTGTATTTCTTTTTTCTAAGCCACCTCTTCAGCTTTTCTCTTTTGTGTTCAGCTCGTCATTTTCTCTATGCGGCATATTTTTTTGAATTCCTAAAATTTGAATCTATGGCAGCCGCTAGTTTTCAGCAATACAGAAATTGACAATACTCTGATCTACTAAAATATGTTGAGGAGAAATTTGTCTCGTTAAGGTTATTCCATCAAGAGATTTGCCACGGCTTAGTGCTACATATGCTTGGCCATGGGAGAAGGTACCTGATCCAATGTCTATTACCTGAATATTTCACGAGATGAGGTAAAAAAAGA
>CAIYOL010000281.1 GCA_903927855.1 uncultured Planctomycetota bacterium | reverse complement strand
CTTTCAGCAGATTTCCCAAGCCGACATCGATGCGCCGGTGGAAGCTCAATCCACTGCCCGATAAACTGTTCTATATCTGCTTTTATCCCGAAATAATCCTGTAGAATCTCCCGCAGGCCTTCCACGTTCTTGGTCTGGCAGACCAGACGCCCTGAATAGTAAAGTTTGGCGACGTCGGGCACTGCGTCCCTGTTTCGAAATGAGTCTGTCCCGATTCCGAACATGCTGCCTATGTAAGCCGCGAACGCGTCCTTTTCTTTCCGGTCATGGCTCACGCATTGCTGGTTACAAGCCCATGCGCGATAAAACAGAGATGTCATGCGGTGATTAAAAACATCAAGAAAAGCTGCAAGCGTTCCATCCTTATAGGTGCGCAACCGGTCGAAGATGTATTCGGTTATGACCAGCGGCATAGGCCCGTTTGTCCCGAGAAGCCCGAAAAAGTTAACGAACATGCGGGCAGGATGTTCGTCTCCGGCTCCGTAGTAGGCACTAAGAGATGACGGCGCAAAGGCCAAAGACACGTTCTGGCAGAACCTGACCGGGTCATCCTGCGGCCGCTGTGATTGCCCTATCCTCGGTCGATTTGGGTTGGCGCATTCGAGTCGTCTCACGGCCTGGAAGAAATCGAAATCGTAAGGCCTGTCCTGCAACGTTTTTGTCAAAGAATTGGACGAAGCCCCTCTCTCATAGTCCATCGCATGATTTCTCCACGTTCAAGTGTTTTAACTACGGTTTCGGTAAAGGAATTAATCGAAACATATTTTGCAAAGAACTGCTCAAGAACAGCGCCAAGCAGAAACACCCCGCTTCCCTCAAATGATGCCTCGTCGAAAGTTACCGTCACCTCCAGGCCGCGAGCAAATGCGATTGAGCCCGATGTTATAATTCTGCGAGTGGTCGGCCTGCAACTTATGGACCTGACGCCGTCAATCTGCTTGCGAGTTTGCAGGTCGGTGGTGCTGCCGTACAGTCGCAAAATATCGCGAAGAGCTGACGCACCCTCGCGCTCATTGGTATTGGTTAGCGAAAGATAATTCAATGACAGGTGATTAATGATACGCCAGGCAGTTTCACTCTCGGCATAAGAGGGTTTGGGCGCCGTTGGAGCTCCCAAACAACGAATCGAGGTGTACGGCGCAGTCTCATCCATAGTAAAATCATAGGCCCCCACTCCAATTGGCATATGGAGGGGCAAATCACGGTTGGTGCACAGGGCTTCCACGCCCAACTGTTTTAAGTCGTCGCTATAAGGTGCGCCAGTTGAATCAACAAGAGACAGGTAAACTTCGCTGCCTGCATAAGTCCTCGACCTTCGCCCTCGGAGCCCCGGGCCCTGTGCCAGAGACCTTGGAACTCGATTTACAACATAATAGCTGCCGGTACTACTGTCTCCCATGTCTTTTGCGAGGTAAAAAGGGAGAAACTCCTGCAATTGGTCTGACCGGGCCCCATAACCAACGACCTTTGTAATCTTGTAAACCTCGAAATCCTGCGCCCTGGTTCGGTCCGGAACAACGTGAAACTCAGAGAATTTATCTGATACGAGTATGCGGTCCAGCCGCTTCTCAAAAAGGTTTATTGCGGGTGAACAAAATAACCGAAAATTGTCGGCGCTCACCGCCCCCTCAAGTCCGGCGTTCGGCTCGCGAAACAATATAACGATATCCAGCTGGTTCTCATCACAGCGCTGGATTGCTCCGCCCAAATCGGCAAGCTCAACAAACATAAACCGTTGTGGAAACGCGAAGTATTCATGCAGCAGCCGATATCCCTGAAAAGACCGTGCATCGTAGGGCAGCAGTTTTTCTTTGTTCTCAAAACCCACACGGCGGATGCACAAAGCATCGAGGACCTTTTGCCACTTTATGGGTTTGGTCGCCGGTTG
>CAIYOL010000280.1 GCA_903927855.1 uncultured Planctomycetota bacterium | reverse complement strand
TCCTATTAGCCATATATAAAACCATCGCTTTTCACTTCGCCGCTTGAATATAATGATACAAGGTACGGCAAGCAGTATCAAAAATGTAATTTTGGTGGCAATTAAAAAACCGACCAGTCCTCCCATTATAAAAAAACTCGGTATTTTAGGTTTCCGGAGCTGTTTGGCTACCAGTAGAACCACCAGTAACGTAAGCATGGCGGTAAAACTTTCCGGCCTAGCGTAAAGACTATCCTGAAATAACAACGGAAATATAGCCATCAACCACGCTGTAAATATACCTATGCGGCGGGAGTTAAACAGGGACTTTCCGACCGCATACGTCAGTAAAATTGTTATGACTTGAAATAAAGCACTGAGAACTCTCAAGGTAACTCCTATCCCGGCTTGTATCTTCAGTATCTTAAATAGAAGGGCCATGACTTTAATAATGACGGCTGAAACAAGTATGTAAGAAGAAAAATTATACTGGTCGTATTTGAAATGTTCCGGAAGATCGGCTAATGTCCAATTTGTGTCCCAATGTCCTGTTTTAAAAATATTAACGATGACCTTCACAGGAATTTCTTCGTCCATTTGTGTATAGGCCCTTCCTGCTTCCAGACGGAAAAAGATATAGACGGCACAGCACAGAAAAAGCAAAACATAACTTATCAAATTCTGTTTCCAACAAACCATAAGCAACTCTACAGTTTATCAAACTCAGAAAAACATTCTGGAATAACAAGTCGCCTACAAACTAACTCAAGAAGCACCGAGCGATTCTTTGAGCTGTTTATTGAACATTTGCAATTGTGCGTCGATGGCATCGATTGCCCAATCGATGTAGTGCAGTTTGTGGGCCGGTCGGCGGTGCCTTTCATTCATCAAGCCATCCTGGACAGTTTCAAGAAAATTATTGATTGTTTGCGGGCTGATTTCTGCGGGTTCGACAGCCCATTTTTTTAAATCCTCATATTGCTGCCGTAAGTTCTTGCTCCTTTTGAGCTGCTCTGCACTTAAATAATCCGCCGGGTTATAGGCCATCTGGAGGCCTTTAAGGCACAGGATTAACGGCTCATAATTGGCCTCTTTACTGAGGCGAATAAACTTATACTGCTGAGTGTATGCGGTGGTCTGAGCGGGAGGTTTGTCGGCAACTTCATCTTCACCGAGATACCACCTGCGTTTGCTGGTTCTGGCAAAGACGAGTTCTTCCTGGCCGTCGCTGCGCTGGGTTATTTCATCATAGCCAATTCTTGAAATCCATAATCTGCCGGTCTTTTGCTTTTGCAAACCGCCGCCTAGCGCAAGCAGGCACTTCACGAAATCCAGCGGGAGTACTTTTTGGCGGCCGATTTGACTTTTTCGAAGCTGAAAGGAGAGATGCAAACTATGCGGGCGAACGTTGTAGAAAGCAGTAATCTCGTGTATTAACTGATTAAGAAGCCAAGGGTCTGCGGTTGCCGGTCGAGATAGTTCTCCAGCGATATTTAATCTGCCCGGCGCCAGCTCCAAAAAACCGCAGCGGCGTGCCCGGTCAGCTTCGCCGGTGTGGTCGTCGATGTACCCGCCGAGTTTCCAAGACAAAACATCCAAGTAAAAATCGTGGAAGAATCTAAAACCATCATATATCGGGTCAGATTCTTTCCGGGAGCTTTTCTGCAGCTCAACAGCAGCAGGACCCAAATTGCTCAATTCTATCTCGGCTCCAAGCGGTATAAGACCGGGGTGGAAGTTGGCGCGAACACGCTCAAGATATGAGTAAGCCACGCGAGAATCAAATATGCTGTCGGCTGCCTGGACAGCGTATTTGACGTAGTCGATAAGGTCATATTTTTGGTACGGCATTGTCTTGAGCGCCTTATCGATAATCAGCTCAACATCGTCGGTGTTTATCATCTGCAAAGCGATGAGAAGACTAACCGAGCGTTTGAAGTATCTTTCGGAAGTACGCATATGCTCAAGCTCAAAGCGGTATTGGGACTGAATTCTTTCGTCGAGCTGATTGAGTATGACTTGTTTTATGACCAGCGATAAGTAGTTTTTGACAAAGGGCGTAACATCCGGTTCGTCGCGGAGGGGTTTTATACTCGGCCTGGGACGGTCCAGCTCGTGCTCGAGATAATAGTCGCTGACGGCGTCGCTGCGGTAGTGACTTATGACCAGGTCGCGTTCGGTGGTCGCCAGCAACTCTCTTTCCGCCCGGCGTTCAAGGTTGGCATCGGTGGTCTCTTCGCCGGGGCGGGTGTGCTTCTTTATAAACTCTTCAATCCGTTTTCGCAGCCACAGCTCATGTATCAGGTTAACGTGGAATCTGTCGCCGAAGTGTTTTTTCATCAACTCGTGTGTGGCCAGATATGCCTGTGCCTCGACCAGTCCCCCTGCGGTATTGACGTGAACGGTTTCCTTGTCATAGCGCTTGCCTTCATACCTGTTGATTTCGGTCATCGCAGAGGGAGGAACTCCGTAAATAACAAAACCTTCAATTTTTGAAGATATGTCCGGCACGGCATAGAAATAAACGTTGTCGGGCGTTACTTTTCGGTAGTAAGGCAACAGGGCCGGCTCGGCGAAAAGGGTCTCTTCGTCGGTCCTTGACCTGTCAATAGTAAAGCTCAGACTGCTGACCGACTTGAATATTTCAGGCTCCCGCAGTGAGCCGTAGACGAACAGATTGACCTTCTCTTCGTTCATACCTTCTATTGCGCATCTCAACTTCCGCTTAGAATTCGGCTGCGTAGTTTGA
>CAIYOL010000279.1 GCA_903927855.1 uncultured Planctomycetota bacterium | reverse complement strand
TGGTCAAATCAAACTCGGCGCCCCATTGAATCAACTGCTGGATAAGCTCCGGACCCTGGCGAACAACTAAATCGACTATTTCTTCACTGCATAAGCCACAACCTGTGTTAATCGTGTCGGCTATATGTGATTCGAATGTATCTGTTTTATTCAGCACCGCGGCGATACCGCCCTGGGCCTTCCATGTGTTGCTCTCCTGCAGGGAATCCTTGCAGAGGATGATGACGCTGCAGCGCTGCGCTGCTTCGATGGCGGCGCGGAGGCCTGCGATGCCCGCTCCAATCATCAGACAATCGGTGAAAAGCTGGCCAGTTGTGGCGGAATCGACATTTACCAGATAGCGTCTGAATTCCTGTGAGCCGACCATAATTTAACTTTCAAAAGGCAGTAAATAATTTATCGTCCTTAATATGATACCCCAATACGAGGTTTTTGGAAAGGAGGCTTTTTATTTACCGTTCAGCGAGTTTCCCCCAGTCACAGCCGACAAGAGAGGCGATAACAACCTCCCCTAAACTCGGTTTTTCGATGCTGACGGTTTCATCGAAAGGGACGACGGCGAGAATTTTTTCTCCGCTGCATTTTTCGATTATTTCGGGCGAGGTGTCTTCGGCCACGGTTGATTCGACGGCGTTGTAGCCGTTGATGACGACGCCTGCGATTTTCAATTCTGCCGCTCGGACGCAGTCTATAGTCATAAGGGTGTGGTTGAGCGTGCCGAGGTTCGGGCGGGCGACTATCACCACGGGCAGGCCGAATTCGACGGCCAAATCCAGCAGGTCGAACTGTTCTGTTAAAGGCACTCGGACGCCGCCGATACCTTCGACGATGATTATGTCGCTGTTTTGGCAAACCTCTTTGTAAGCGGCGGCGATTTTGCCGAAGTCAATCGGGAGACCTTCGCGGGCGGCACTTACAATAGGCGCCGTCGGCGTGCGGTAGCCGAGAGGTGTTATTGTCGATAGTGACAGGTCGCTGTTGGCGCACGAGGCAAGGAACCATGAGTCGTCGCCTACAAAGCCGTCCCAGGTGCGTTTGCAGCCGGTGGCAATGGGTTTGAATACGCCTACCTTGCGGCCTTTGCCGGTTAGAATTTTGGCGATGGCGCCGGCTATTAATGTTTTGCCTACGCCGGTATCGGTACCGGTCACAAAGAGCCCGGCCTTTTTGGGTAAGTTCAGATTAATCGGCATTAAATACTCTGCTGTCGCCGGAGTTAAAAGGTTTTTTGAAAGTTATTTATCCACTGCTATGATACGGCATTTTATCATTTGGCGGGGCGATAGCAATGGATTAATCGGCACCTGAAATTGTTTGCAAAACTGTCGTTAAAAAGCGATACTTTTGCTATGAGTAGCCGGGATAGCAAAGACAGATTCGCTGAGGCGCGGGAACGGATGCTCAAGTGGGACCTGACAGGTCGAGGCATAACTGACCCCGGTGTTCTAAAAGTGATGATGGAGATTCGGCGGGAAGAATTTGTGCCGGCGGCATATCAATCTCAGGCGTATTCCGACAGTCCTTTGCCTGTTGGAATGGGGCAGACCATTTCTCAGCCGTATATTGTCGCCTTGATGACGCAGGAGCTGCGGCTTAATAATTTCTGTGAGGTGCTTGAGATTGGCACCGGCAGCGGGTATCAAACTGCTATTTTGAGCAAGCTGGCAAAAAAGGTCTATACGATAGAGAGATTCGCACAGCTATCGGAGTCGGCGCAGGCGGTTTTGGGCAGGCTGGGTATCGGCAATGTCGAATTCTACATCGGCGATGGAAGCTGTGGCTGGCCCCAGCAGCGTTATTTTGAACGCATTATCATTACGGCGGCGGTGCCGAAAATGCCGCAACCTCTGGTAGAGCAGCTTGCAGAGGGCGGCGTTATAGTCGGGCCCGTCGGTTCGTCAGGGGTCCAGGAGCTTCTCGTCTGCGAAAAGAAAAAGGGGAAACTCACAGAGAAAGTGGCTTGTGACTGCCGGTTTGTTAAACTGCTCGGCAAGTATGGCTTTGACGAAGCGGAGGATTAGTTTTCTATTTCCAAGATGCAATCGTTAAGTGAAAAACAAAAAGACAAAATCGATTTATCGATGCCGGTGCGGTTCTTAAAAGGCGTTGGGCCGGCCAGGGCCAAGACCTTTGTGCAATTGGGGGTGCGTACGGCGGGGGATTTGTTAGAGTATTTTCCGCGGGATTGGCGTTTTGCGTCTGAGCCGATAAAGATAAATCAAATGCAGGAAGGCCAATCAGTCACCGTAGTCGGGCAGGTCGAATCAACAGATTACCAAAGCTACCGTAAGCCGCCCATTTTTGAAGCCGTGCTTGCAGACGATACGGGGGTATGCAGGATTGTCTGGTTTCACGGCGGGTATCTGCGAAACCAGATAAGCCCCGGGATGGTGATAATGGCCTCTGGTAAGGTCACTTTGTATAAGCACCAGCTTCAAATGACCAATCCGAAATTTGCGGTGCTTGACGAAGAGCATTTAAAATCGGGTGAGGTTTTTAGCGGCGGAGTGTACCCGGCTTCGGCAGGGTTGAGCAGCAGGCAAATTAAGCAGATAATTGCACCCCTGCTTGATAATCTGGATGAACTCGCGCCCGAGTTTTATGACTCTGGTTTTTTAAAGAACACAAACCTAATTGGTAGAAAGGACGCTTTTAGCTGGATACATATGCCGCCATCTGAAGAGAAGCTGGCGCAGAGCAAACGGCGATTAAAATATGACGAGCTGTTCCTGATGCAGGCGGGGCTGGCGCTGCGCCGGTACAAAGTGCAGCATTTCTCAACTGCGCTGCCGATGAAATGCACCGATGAAATCGACAGCCGAATCAGGAAACGCTTTCCATTTTTGCTTACCGAAGACCAGGACGGTGCAATAGCCGAAATCGTTTCCGATATGGCAAGATGTCAGCCGATGAATCGTCTGCTGCAGGGTGATGTTGGGTCAGGTAAAACGGTGGTTGCGCTTTATGCGGCTTTGCTGGCAGTTGCCAATAAACAGCAGGTGGCGATTATGGCGCCGACGGAGATTTTGGCCGGTCAGCATTTTTTGAGCATCGAAAGATATTTGAAAGGCAGCAGCGTAAGGAGGATTTTGATAACAGGCGGGCTAACAGGGAAAAAAAGAAAAGAGGTTTTGGAACGAATAAGCAGCGGCAAGGTAGATATCGTCGTAGGGACCGTGGCGCTATTGCAAAAAGATATAGAATTTCACAGACTTGGCCTGGCAGTCATTGATGAGCAGCACAAGTTCGGCGTTCATCAACGGCTGATGCTGCGAAAGCAGGCGACGCCGCATTGCCTTGTTATGACTGCGACACCTATCCCGCGGACGCTGGCGATGACGGCCTTCGGCGATTTGGATGTTTCCATTATAAAACATTCTCCGCCGGGCAGGGGCGAGGTCATTACACGCTGGGTTGATAGGGGAGACCAGCAGAAGGCATACGAGTTTATCCGTGAGCGTCTGAAGGCGAAAAAGCAGGCATATTTTGTTTATCCGCGGATTGCCAATATCGAGGAAAACGATGTGATTAAGGCCGCTACTGACGAGTGGAGGAATCTTTCTCAGAAAGTTTTTCCCGAAGTTACCGTCGGGCTTCTTCACGGTCGGATGCCGTCTGCAAAAAAGCAGCAGGTTATGGCAGAGTTCAGGAAGGGCAAAATCAACGTGCTGGTTGCAACTGTCGTGGTAGAGGTCGGCGTGGACGTGCCGAACGCAACGATAATGGTAATAGAGGAGGCCGACAGGTTCGGCCTGGCACAGCTGCATCAGTTGAGGGGGCGCATCGGAAGAGGAGAGGCCAAATCATATTGTTTTCTGTTTGCCGAGACAGACAGGGAGGCGGCGAAGAGCAGACTGGAAATAATGACCAGAAGCAATGATGGTTTCGAGATAGCCGAGCACGACCTGCGGCTGCGCGGGCCGGGCGAGCTGTTCAGCACGCGGCAGCACGGCCTGCCGGACTTGAAAATCGCAAATATCATTGATGATTACGAGCTGCTGATTATGGCAAGGGAAAATGCCTTCGAGCTTGTCGCCGAAGACCCTGCGTTGACAAAGGCCGAGCATAGAAATATTCGCCAGGTGTTGTTGGCCAGGTTTGGCGATTCGCTCGGATTGGCGGATGTGGCTTAAGGGTTTTCCGATTTTCCACCAGTTTCTTGAAAGTATTTTAGATTCCTCTAACAAGAATGCCATCGTTGGTATAATTTCTTTCGGAGTTCCTTGTCTGAAGAGAGTAACGATGAAAATTAAACCCTTATCGGCAATATCACAAATGGAATTCCCTGCCGATACAATCTTTTCTGCAGTGCGAACACAGTATAATTGTGCAGGAATTTTGAAATGAATGAATCTTTAGTAAATATCAACTGCCCGCCGAAAAATACAGCATTGGGGAATCGCTTTATAATATCAGCGGCAACATTATCGATTTCTTCCACAATATCAACGCCGACCGCTGATTTTCCTTCTGCGTAATAATTGTTTCTTTGCATAAAGTCCACATAACGCGTAATATCTCTTTTGACTTTTGCCTCTAAATTTTCGATTTGGTTAACACCTTTAAAGTTACCGGTATCTATCACTCCGACTTCGATAAAGATAAAATTTTTAAATTCTGTACCGAATAACCTGATAATGTTAAAAAGAGTATGCAGACCCATCCCGTTAAAACCGTTAACCAGCAGCACGGCGGTCTTTGCGCCATGATACATTTTAGGCGGCCGCCTCAAATCAGTTCTTCCTCCCAACATAATATTTTTGTCCGCAACTTCTACGGACAAAACCAAGTTGTCCAGTCTTTTCAAAATCTCCATAGTCTGCTGGTAGTGCCGTTTTATGATTATGGCTAATACGACCAGCATTCCGGTAATAATCAAAGTTATCCATCCGCCTTCGTTAAATTTGAATATAATCATTGAGACGAGAACGAAAGAAGTCAGGATTAACCCTGTGCCGTTTACGGAGAGCTTTCTTATCCATCCTTTTACGCTCTTACGGTAATTCCACCAATGGCGGACCATTCCCAGCTGAGATAGCGAAAAAGTGATAAAAACATTGATACTGTACAGAACGACCAGAAAACGTACGGAGCCTCTGCTTAATATCATCAAGGCAATACTTAATCCGCTCATAATCAGGATTCCGTTTTGGGTAACCAATCTGTCGCTAAGCACAGAGAATCTCGTGGGAAACCAGCGGTCCACCGCCATATTTCCCAAGACTCTCGGGCCGTCGATAAAACCCGTCTGAGCGGCAACAAAAAGCAAAGCCGCTTCTGAAACCAGCGCAATGAGAATAAATAGATGGCTCAGGTTTCCGTCCCATCCGCCGGTTGCCTGCTGAAACAGAATAGCATTCAATGTTTTACCTGTTTCCGGTCTGATATTATAAAAGATGTAAGTTAACATTAATCCCAAAACCATAAATGCCAGTGAAATTGCCATATAACGCATCGTGCGTTTTGCGGTTTGCACACGAGGTTCCCGCAAAACCGGCATGCCGTTGCTCACCGCCTCTATTCCTGTATATGTGCCGGCTCCCATACTGTAGGCACGCATAACCAGAAACAGCATTCCGAAAAATCCGACCTCGGAAATAGTGCTGCTGACATCGGTCCCGACTCCGGTAATTACCTGTGGCACGGCGGGTATATGCGTGGAAAATACATATATGATTGTAAAAATGTGGGTGACTATAAAGGTAAGAAAAATAGGCATAAGAAACAAAATAGACTCTTTTACTCCTCTCATATTCAGCAGCATCAGTATCAGGACGACAAAAACAGCAAAAACCAGTTTGTAAGTCTGCCCCGACACGGGCAGAAGACTGAATATGGCATCTGTGCCGCTGGCAACTGAAACTGCAATAGTAAGGACGTAGTCTATCAGTAATGCGCAGCCGGAAATCATACCTATTGAGGGAGACAGTAATTTACTGGCAACCAGATAACCGCCTCCTCCGTGAGGAAAGATCTCTATAATCTGGGAATAACTCGTGCTGATAATAAAAATTGTGATGGCCGTAGCCAGTGCCACGAAGACGCTAAGATAAAAATGACCTTTCAATGCCAGGTATGCTTCCTGAGGACCGTAACAGGATGAAGACAAACCGTCCGCACCAAGACCTATCCAGGCAAAAAACGCTATCAGGGAAATTTTATGGAATATCCTTAAGTCCCGTGGGTCGCGGGGACCTCCGATCATTATATTTTTAATAAGTTGCTTTAAGGGCTGTTTTTCCATTTATTCTACAGAGTATCTTTTTCCGTTTCCTCAACGCCCAGTTTCTTTTCGAGCTGCTTTATTGACTGCAAAATGATATATGTCTCATCATTTGTTTCTATGTCGCTCGCGATACCGATTTTCTCAAGCAATTTCGTCATCCTGTTTGCCAGGTAGGATATTGTATTGGAAATATAAAACGGAAAATACCAGAAATATCCGAAGGCCAGCATAATGCACAGTGACACTGTTACGGCCATGTAGTTTATTGTATGGGCTGACTCATCTTTTGTTATCCGGCTTTTTCGCACAACCGCCTGCATATTAAGGTCGTTGATGTTGCGAATAGATTGTTTGAGCCTTTCATAACACGGCAGAGCTTCGTTAAAATACATTGAAGTGCTGCCTGCTCCTTTCTTTATCTGTTCGCAGAGGTTCAGGTAAATATTGTAATCGCCGTTGAGTGCGTCTACATATTCCTTTTCATGAATCTCCGTTATATTGCCCTTTTCTGCTTTCAGGTTTTTTTCGAATTCAATCCTGCCGGCTTCGAAAAGCTGTGAATGATAATCGGTTAATTTTTTGCTGTCCGGGTTGAAGATACTGCTGCTGATGGAAGTTCTCATATCATCGAGGGCGGAAATCATATTTCTTGAATAGACAATGGAATCATAATTGTCTTTCAGGATGTTGTCGGCTTCGTCGGATAGTTTATCGACATAATAGGAGCAGAAAAATGCTAAGGCAAAAATGATTAAGAACAGAACCCCTAAACCCATCGAAAGTTTTGCTTTAAGTACCATAACGCCTCCAAAATAGAATCTGATTGCGCCTTAAAAGCCGAACAATCATTATACAGTCTGTATAAACTCAAGTCAAAGCCTATCGGCCCGACTTTAAACGTCTCAACCTCAGACGAATCTTGTTAGTTTTTGCCCCAAT
>CAIYOL010000278.1 GCA_903927855.1 uncultured Planctomycetota bacterium | reverse complement strand
GTCCAGGGTGCTTGAACCCGTATAATTGGAAGTATCAAAAGTCCCAGACCAGGTTACGCTGCTCCCGGCTCCAAAAGTACAAGTGCCCACTGGCGTCGTATAATCCGGACCCCATTGGGTTATAGTACAAGGCGAGCCAATTAAAGCGGAAATATCCATTGAATCTTGCTTTTTACCCACACCATCCACAAAGCCATGGAATGTATACGTATGGTTTCCGGTTGTTCCGCTAGAACTATCTGTTGTTAAAGCAGCCAGCACGGCTTTCGGTTCTGCAGTCGTGATGTTCTTATGGCTGATGTATGTCTTGAATGATTCTGAAGCATATACAGGATCATAGCCGTTGTCGATGATTCCCGCCACAATCGCTGTTCTGCTCATAATCTTCCTCATTACAGAAACCGCAAAGCACGAACAAATAGATGCTCCAAAGCCGAAACTTGCGCTAAGCTACTTTGACTGGCGGTTCAAGTTTTTTGTGGCTATTGCCACGCTCTTTGCAATCGGCAATTCGAGCGATGTTTTTCTGATCCTGAGAGCAGAGCAGGTTGGCGTTCCTGCAACCATGATTCCCATTCTCTACCTGGTTTTCACACTGGTTTATTCACTTTCTGCCATGCCTGCGGGAATAGCGGCAGATCGTTTTGGCAAAAAACGTCTTGTCCTGCTCGGTTTTCTTCTCTTTGCCGCTGTCTATTTCGGATTTGCGGCGTTGGCATCATCGATGTCCGTTTGGTTTCTGTTTGCGTTTTACGGACTGTTCATGGGCATTACGGAGGGTGTGCAGAAGGCATTCCTGGCAACCATCATTCCCGCCGAATTCAAGGCAACAGCCTTCGGCGTGTATAACATGTGCATTGGATTTGCCCTTTTGCCGGCTAGTTTTATTGCTGGGCGGTTGTGGGATAAAGTTTCCCCGTCCGCTCCATTCTATTTTGGCGGCATGACAGCACTCAGTGCGGCAAGTCTTTTCCTGCTTCTTGCAAGCATGATGAGAAAAAATCAGTCTTAAGTGCTATAGCTGTCGGCAACTACACATACATCATACTCAGCAACAATAATCTCTCTGCAGTTATAAGGGTTACATTCCGACATCATTGCCCGGCATGCTAAATTGCGTATGATGTGTACGATATCGCGCAGCTGCGAACAGGTGTTTATATCGGTGATTGGATTTTAGCGCAGATAAACTGGGTAAGGAAGTTGGTGTATAATAAATAGATTACTAACGTGGAGAGGAGGTAAGTGATATGCTCGAAGGCCTATTTCAACCTATGCATCTGATTGTCATATTGGCCATTGCGTTGCTTGTTGTCGGTCCAATAAAACTACCCGAACTCGGTGCCGGTATCGGCAAGAGCATCCGGGAATTCAAAAAAGCGATGTCTGACTTGGACAAGCCGTCAATTGACACAGCTCCTGCTGGAGAGGTAAAACAGGATATGAAAAAGGACACGAAAGACGCCGGATGAAGACGGATTTATGTGTCGACGCAGCCAACACGAATAAAAGAGCAACTACTTCTATTGCATTTGGC
>CAIYOL010000277.1 GCA_903927855.1 uncultured Planctomycetota bacterium | reverse complement strand
GCCCGGAATCTTTAAGACGTAGTTTAACTGGTCGTCGACGTGGTCGACCTCTACGGCGATAAATTTGGCGCCTTTTAATTTTTTTGCTCGTTCGATTACTCTTTTCAGTTTCGGATAGAAGCTCCTGCCGAGCTGTGCCAGATGGTTATCCTTAATCAGCACGGCATCGTATAATCCAAGCCGGTGATTGTGTCCGCCGCCGCAGCGGACGGCGTACTTTTCAAGGGTCCGCCACCCGGGCATTGTTTTTCGGGTGTCATAAATTTTTGCTTTTGTTCCTTCAATCGCACGGACGAATTTGCGTGTTGTCGTAGCTATTCCGCTGAGCCGCTGCAGAAAATTGAGCATGACTCGCTCGGCGCTTAGCATAGGGCGCAGCGGACCTTTGATTGTGGCGATTTTGCGTCCGATGTAGGCTACCTCGCCGTCTTTTACGAATACTTTTAGCTTAAGTCTCCTGTCGTAATAAGCGAGAATTTCCCTGGCGATACCCATTCCGCATACTACTATTTCCTCGCGGGATATGATATTCGTTTCGGCCATAACGTCGTCTTCGAAAAGAAGCTCACTGGTTATGTCACCGCTGCCGAGGTCTTCTTCGATTGCCATTTTGATTAGCTGGCGTGCTTCTGTGTTGTTCAATTGTTTCATTTGAGTTTTTTCCTTTGCTTTTTCGTGGCCAGGAAGCTCCTTTTCTTTTTCTTCGATTCGATTAGGGCAAATTCCGGCAGTTCTTTCAGCTCCTGCAGCTGGTCACGCAGAAAAGCTGCCCGCTCGAAATCCAGCGTCTCGGCCGCTTCGAGCATTTCTTTCTCAATTTGTCCTGCCAGCTCGACCTTGTCGTATTCACGTTCTTCGAACCGGACCGCTTCGCGGGCGGTTTTCCTCGCCTTTATCTGCTCGGTTAGACTGTTGCGAATCTCCTTTTTTATCGTTTCAGGCGTAATATTATGGTCTTTATTGAATTGTAGTTGAATTTTACGGCGTCTATTCGTTTCGTCAATAGCTTTTTGCATCGATTTGGTTACCGTATCGGCGTATAAAAAGACAGTGGCGTTGATATTTCGTGCGGTTCTGCCGATTGTCTGTATCAGCGAAATATGGCTTCGCAGAAATCCTTCTTTGTCCGCATCGAGTATTGCAACGGCTGAGACCTCTGGCAAATCCAGACCTTCCCTCAGCAAATTTATTCCTACCAGCACGTCAAATTTGCCGTTGCGCAGGTCCCGAAGTATCTCGATTCTTTCGAGCGTGTCGATTTCGCTGTGCAGATAGCGGCATTTAAAACCTTTCTTTGTAATAAAGCCGGCCAAATCTTCGGCCATTCTTTTTGTCAGGGTTGTAACGAGCATTCGTTCTTTGGCTTTGACCCGTTTTTCGATTTCACCAAGCAGATGCGGAACTTGATTGCCTGCCGGATGAACGAAGATTTGAGGGTCCACCAGTCCGGTTGGCCTTATTATTTGCTCGACGACCTCGTTGTTGCATTTTTCCAATTCGAATTCGCCAGGCGTGGCGGAGACGAAAATAACCTTGGCCCAGTTTTCCTGAAACTCTTCGAATCGCAGAGGCCTGTTGTCCAGCGCGCTGGGCAGCCGAAAGCCGTGTTCGACTAGGACCTCTTTTCTGCTTCTGTCGCCGGCCCACATCGCACGCAGCTGCGGCATGGTAACGTGCGATTCGTCTATGAATAATAAAAAGTCTTTCGGGAAATAATCAATCAGCGTGTAAGGCCTTGCTCCGGGCGGCAGGCCGGCTAAGTGCCTGGCGTAATTTTCAATACCACTGCAGTAGCCGACCTCCTGCATCATTTCAATGTCATACATAGTTCGGGCCTGCAGCCGCTGCGCTTCGAGAAGTTTGCCTTCCTGGTTGAATTGCTGAAGCCGTTCTTTCAGCTCGGCCTTTATGTTTTCTATCGCAGAGCCGATTCGCTCGGCGGGCATGATGTAATGCTCAGCCGGATAGATAAAGACCTGCTCTTCAACGGCAAGGGTCTCGGCGGATGTGGGATTTATATAGCTGATTTTTTCGACGCGGTCGCCGAAAAATTCGAAGCGGACAGCGAAAGTTTCATAAGACGGGTACAGCTCGACCACGTCGCCGCGAACGCGGAATTTCCCCCTTGCAAAGTCGAAATCGTTTCTGGTGTATTGCAGGTCGGCGAATCTGCCGAGCAGGTCGTTTCTGTCGATTCTGTCGCCCGTTCGCACGGCTACTACCGATGCTTTATAGTCTTCCGGTGAGCCGAGACCGAAAATGCAGGAGACGGAAGCGACAATGATGCAATCGTTTCTTGTTGATAAACTGGTGGTAGTCGAAAGACGGAGACGGTCGAGATCGGCGTTTTTTGAGGCGTCTTTTTCTATGTAAATATCGCGCTGCGGGATGTAGGCCTCCGGCTGATAGTAATCATAATAGCTGACGAAATACTCGACGGCGTTTTCCGGGAAAAGCTCCTTGAATTCCTCGTAAAGCTGGGCAGCGAGGGTCTTATTGTGCGATATAACCAGCACCGGCAGGTCGAGTTGAGCCAGAGTCTCTGCCATTGTGAATGTTTTGCCGCTGCCGGTTACGCCCATAAGGGTCTGGAATTTCTTCCCCATTCGCAGACCTTCTACAAGCCGCCTTATCGCTTCCGGCTGGTCACCAGCAGGGCTGAACGAGCTGTTTAGTTTGAATATTCCCATTTGGTAAAACCTTATTGTACGTTTGCAGCGGATGGAACTCAACAAGGAAAGCGGCGATTACCAGTTTTGGAATGTGCAAGTTTGGATTTTAGATTGGCGAACAAGAGCAGTGTAAAATTTAGGGCAAAAAACCGCTTCAATTAACGCTGCTGGCGTAAAGTTTGTTATCTTCGACAGACTCAATGCTTTGCTTGGACAGTGTAAAGAAGAAGGTGCTTCCTTTGCCGAGCTTCGATTCTACCCAAACTTTACCGTTATATAACTCCACGATTTTTTTTACGATGGTAAGACCGATGCCAATGTTTTCGGACTGGTCCTTTGTTGACAATGTTTGAAATATGCCGAAGATTTTTTCATAATACTTTTCATCAATGCCAGGCCCGTTATCAGCGACGCTGAATTTCCAACAATCATCCTCTTCGGTACAGCCGATTTCTATTCGACCATGCGGCTTATCCATATAGCTTACGGCGTTACTTAACAGGTTCTGGAAAACCTGCGTGATGTAATCTTTTTCACATTTGATTACAGGCAGTTCGCTTTTGATTGTGATTGCTATGTTTTCGGGCGGGGCGAGATTATCAATAACCTTATGAACAAGCTCATTGAAATCGACCGTGACCTTAGTTTCTTTCACGTATCCAATACCGATGTACCGACGGATAGACTCGATGTAATTGTACATACGCGTTATGCGACTTTTGAGTAAATCGATAGACTCTTTGCCGTTATCGTCGAACTTGTCTGCATAGTCGCTTGCAATCCAATCAACCAACACTTTAACCCCGCGCAGGGGGGTTTTTAAGTCATGTGAAGCTATGTATGCAAAACTTCTGAGGTCCCGGTTTGCATGATTAAGCTGTTGAATAGTTGCCCGCAGGTCCTTATTCAAGACATCCAGGGCACTTTCAGCTTTTTTTCTATTACTGATTTCCTCGTCACGATAAATAATGGCCTTTTGGAGGGTGTCGGTCATTTTATTGAAGGACTGGGCCAAGATGTTGGTTTCATAGCTGCCATTGACAGAAACCCTGTGACTTAAATCGCCTTGAGTAATACGTTCACTGCCGATCGTTAATTTT
>CAIYOL010000276.1 GCA_903927855.1 uncultured Planctomycetota bacterium | reverse complement strand
TGCATAGTTCAAAGCGTGACCGCACTCGTGCCGCAGAAGCTCCATACACGATTTGTCCGTTCCGCCTTCGACTTCGAACATCATCTTCTTCTCGATGTTTTTTAACCGCGGGTGGGCCAGAAAAAATGGAATGCCGATAATGGGTTCTTTGTCGGGACAGAGCCATTCATCTGCAAGATAGCACGGGGGGCGAAAAACCATATTTTTTGAAGCAAGCTCATCGTAGAGTTTTATCGTCAGTGGTTCGAGAGGGGAGTTCTGGATGTTCAGGTTGAAGTCCCTGATTCGCATCTGGAGAAGCTCCTCGTCTGTCAGCTTGTCCCAGTCTATTGCTTTCGTTATTTTTGCCATACGCTTACGCTGTGCTGCTTCCTGCGCTATCTATAACAAATATGATGTTTTTTGCAAGTAAGTAGTTGCTGCTGTTCAGAAGAAAATGTGTTGAATAAGTATTTTCAGGCCGAGGGCGATAAGCACTAAACCGCCGATGGCCTCGATTTTATTCTCGAAAAAGTGCCCGAATCTTTTGCCGATTAAAACGCCCAGATACGAAAGCACAAAAGTTACGAGGCCGATGATTGTCACGGCTATTGCTATTGGAATCCTCAAAAACGAAAGCGTTATCCCGACGACCAGTGCATCAATGCTGGTGGCTACGGACAGGGCCAGCAAAACTAAGATGTTCTCCGGATTAAAATTCTCCTCCGCCTTAGTGATTTTGAATGATTCGTAAATCATCTTGGCCCCGACGGCGCTTAAAAGAGCAAAGGCTGCCCAATGGTCGAAACCGGCGATATATTCCTTTACGCTTATACCCGCCAAAGAGCCGACCAAAGGCATAATCGCCTGAAATCCGCCAAAAAAAATGGCCATCCGAAAAGCGTGCTTTATCTTTAGCTGTTTATAGGCTGAGCCGCTGACGACGGAAACCGCAAAGGCATCCATCGCCAGTCCCACTGCTATAATTATGATAGTAAGCAGCTGCATCTGTTGTTTGACTGTTTGATTTTGGCAGTGAATTCCTACGGGTTACATTGCTTGCATGGTTTTCTGCCGGTTTTTATCGCCTCATCCCTGCTGTTAAAGCCGACGAGATTTTCCGGCTTGATTCTCTTTACCGAGCTACAGTCGGGTTTGTGGAAGACCTTGCTGTTTTTTGATGCGACATATTTGTATTCGGCCGGCTCGCCTTGCTGCGAAGCCGGTGTTGATTCAACGGCCGGCTCGACCTGCTCTTTCGCTGCTGTGCTAATGTCATTTGTATCAGAGAGCCGTTTGCGTGAAAAATTGGCAACAAGGTAAGCGTGAGTAAACGCTTCAACTTGCTCTAAGACTGCACCGGTGACTGCTGCGGGCATACCTTCCGCCGATGCTGTACGCATTATCGGCTCGGACTGCCAAACATATGTCTTGAAGCCGGGTCGGTTGTCCCTTCCGAGGTAAACTAATCTCGCTAAAGATGTTTTAATATAAAAAACAACCTGATTAGAATCTTTTATATCAAGCGAATCCACATCAATGCGAAGCTCCGGAGTGCGGGCGTCTGTGAATTTTAAGTCTTTGACATTGGCGTTTTCCGTTCTTCTCTTCAAAATTTTTATCAATTTTGTCCCTGTGGTGTTGGGTTCCGCCTTGTCAACGTCGCTTTCAGCGACCGCGACGCCTGCTTCTTCAATTTTTTTTGCAACTGAATTCTCAAGCTCTTCGAAGGTAATTCCGTGGCTTACCGGCGCAGCATTTGTCGGGGAACGGACAATAATATACAATTGCTTTATACCTTTCAGATTAGGATTAGGTTGAGCAATCAACAAATGCTCATTCTCCGCCGGCGGTAACTCAACCTCACCGAGAACAGAACTGCACAAAATTCCAATGATAATGGCTAACCCCAGATAATATTTTCCGGTTTTCATAATGCCCCTCTTTCTTTCACTCGTGTTCGATTGTGAATAAGCTTTACGCTATAAGCGCAAAGGCATCGGTAGCGTTCATACCTTCGATGATGCCAAGGGCCTTGGCCTTTGCGTTTACCTTTGTAATCTTGCGATTTGGAAAGCGTTCAAGTGTTCCGATGGGGTTGTCCGGTGTGCTCTCCACCAATGCCGCGGCGCCGCCGTATCGCTGGCAGGCGTCAACATCAATTGCGGGACACGCCAAAAACCCTTTTGTTCCGGTTACGAGCAGAATGCTAAACCCCTCCCATTTGGTCTGCACGCCTTCAACAAGGCCGTTTGGCGTCTGATATGTTTTTTTGTACACTTCCATTATTGTCGCCTCCTGTTTTATACCGGCCTGCCGAGCTGGGACTCAATCCTCGAAAGCTTTTCTTCGAGTACCTCTTTGGTCTTTGCCTCGACAATAAGTCTGAGTAGCGGCTCGGTATTGCTCGGCCGGCAATTAAACCACCAGTTTTTATACTGAATAGTTACCCCATCCAAATTGTCGATTTGCCCGTCGCTGTATCTTTTCGCAAGCTCATCCATCTTTGCCTGCTTGTCTTCGACTTTGAAATTTATCTCGCCGCTGCTGTAGTATCTTCGCAACGGCCTGATAAGCTCGCTTACCGGCATCTTTGCGGCGCTGACAATGTTTAATATGTGCACGAGGGTAATCAGGCCCGAATCAGCATAATAATTGTCGCGATAATAGAAGTGGCCGGAAAGCTCTCCGCCGAACACGGCGTGCGAGTCCCGCAGGGCCTTTTTCATAAAAGCATGTCCTACTCGTTCTCTTCGCGGTGTGCCGCCGTTCTTGAGAATCTCTTCGGGGACAACCAGACTGCTGCGCAAGTCATAAACAATAGCTGAGTTCGGATTGCTCTTCAAAAAATACGATGCCATCAAGGCCGTCAGTAAATCACAGCTGATATTTTTGCCGATTTGGTCGACCATCATCAGTCTGTCTGCGTCGCCGTCGAAGCAGATTCCGAAATCGCATTTATTTTTCTTTACCGCCTCTTTTACTTCCGCCAGGTTTTCTTCAATCAGCGGATTTGGCTCGTGTTTGAATTCGCCGGTGTGCTCGAAGTTAAGCTTGATTATTTCTATCGGCAAATCGCCGAAAATCGCCGGCACCATTTTCCCCGCCATCCCGTTTGAAGCGTCAATCGCAATCTTTAAATGCCCCAGATTAGGATGAAGAAACCTCAGAACGTGGCCCTTATATTCACCGGTCAAATCACGTTCTTCTACTTTGCCTGTCGCCTTGCCCTTGGTATGAATCAGCGCCATTGCGATATGCTCTATATCTTTCAAACCGGTGTTGACGCCGACCGGCCGCGCCTGCAGGCCGGATACCTTAAAGCCGTTGTACTTGGCCGGGTTATGTGACGCTGTCACCTGCACGCCTCCGCACGTCCCCAAATGGTTCACCGCGAAATACATCTGCGGCGTGTCAATCATCCCTATATCGATTACATTTGCCCCGCACGCCTTCATTCCTTCTATAAGCGCATCGGTCACTGCCTTGCTGTGCTTTCTCATATCGCGCCCGACGCACACCGCTTGAGAATTGGCCTGTCCCCGTTCGTAGCCGTGAAGCATCGACCGCAGAAACTGTGCCGAGGCATAGCCGATTTTCCACGCGTCCTCATCGTTGAACTGGTCCGGGTAAACACCCCTTATATCGTATGCCTTGAATATCGCAGGATCCATATACAATATTCCCTTATTTAACTTTCGGAATACTATACACCGCTTGTCTTTGGAATGCAACAGCCAACACAGCGGAGCGGTTTAGCCTGCAAAGTATCTTCGCCGTATCCACAGCGACACATTAACCAGGCTTATCAGCACCGGCACCTCGACCAGAGGCCCGATGACCGCCGCGAATGCCTCGCCCGAGTTAATGCCGAAAACCGATACCGCTACCGCTATCGCTAATTCGAAATTGTTCGACGCCGCCGTAAAAGATAATGTCGCCGACTGTTTGTAATTCGCCCCGACCTTGGCGCTCATAAAGAAAGTTCCGATGAACATTATTACAAAATACGCCAGTAATGGCGCCGCTATCCGTGCAACGTCCATCGGCAAGGCGACAATAAAATTACCCTTCAGACTGAACATAACGACGATTGTGAAAAGTAGGGCAATCAAAGTAATCGGGCTGATTTTGGGAATGAATTTATTTTGATACCACTCCTTGTCCTTGACTTTTATCAAAGTAAATCTCGTAACTACCCCTGCGACAAACGGTATCCCTAAATAGATAAATACGCTCTTGGCTATCTGCGAAATGGTTACGTTTACTGCGGTGCCCTTTAATCCAATCAGGGGCGGCAGGACCGTTATAAAAATATAAGCGTAAACCGAAAAAAACAATACCTGAAAAATCGAGTTAAACGCCACCAGCCCTGCCGCGTATTCGCTGTCACCTTCCGCAAGCTCGTTCCACACTATAACCATAGCGATACAGCGGGCAAGCCCTATCATAATAAGACCGACCATATATTCCGGATAGCCCCGCAAAAAAACTATCGCCAGAACAAACATCAGAACCGGACCGATTAGCCAGTTCTGAATCAGTGAAAGCCCCAGTATCTTATAATCACGGAAAACCCTGCCCAATTCTTCGTATCTCACCTTCGCCAAAGGCGGATACATCATCAAAATCAGCCC
>CAIYOL010000275.1 GCA_903927855.1 uncultured Planctomycetota bacterium | reverse complement strand
TATCTTAATGCTTTAACAGGTCTGCTTGAGAGAATAGAAAACGAAATTAAGAACAATACAACAGAATTTCAAGGGACGAGGGATTTTAAAGCGGCAGACATCCAAATAATTTTTTACGATAAAACTTTGAATATCGACAAAAAAGATGAAAGAGCAAATGGCGATGAGGATTTCGTAGAGGACAAAGAATGGTATGCCTTTAATGCCAACTACGGAACAAGTGAGGAAAAAGCGTTTGTTAGAATGCTGGACAGGCAGATTAATGATTTGAAGAAAAAATACGAGAACATTTATCTGCTACGAAACGAAAGACATTTTAAAATATATAATTTCTCAGACGGTAAAGCCTTTGAGCCTGATTTCGTCTTATTCCTAAAGCAAAAAGACGGTCGAATACTGACTTATCAGCTATTTATAGAGCCTAAAGGAAAACATATAAGAACGAGTGAAAATGAAAAATGGAAGGCGCAGTTTTTGGATGAAATTAAAGAACGATTCAAAGGCAAATTGCTTACTTTTGGGAAAAAAGACAAATATAGAATAACCGGCGTTCCTTTTTATAACAATGAGGATGAAAACAAGTTTAAAGAAAGCCTCTATGAAGCATTGGAAAGCTAATAGATGAAAGCCTTATATAAGCATAAAAGAAGGTGAGCAAATAAAAGGCGGGCAAGAATGCTACGAAGGTTGAGTGCGTATGAGGTATGCAGGACTTACGGATGAGCCGGCAAGAAGAAACCGGGAACATGGCAACCTTCGCGACTTCAGAGTAATGCAGCAATTCACTTGCGAGACGGCTGCCCGGCAATGGAAAAGGAGAATGACGGCCCAGGGATATGGGGAAGATATCGGCGGCAAAGGGTGGAAATATGGCTATACCTTTTCAATCTGAAGTTAGTTCGTAGTTCATAGTTCGGCAGTTAAATTTGGGGACAGCATACTAATTTTTTAACATTAACTCTCTCGAAGTAAGTTAAGAAAGAAGCAATCCTCACGTTTGCACCCCCCGGGTGAAGTAACCCCTTGCAATGCAAGGGGCTAAATAACCCCCAAGAATAAACTTGGGGGGTTTTCGGATTGGGTAGAATTTACCGCGCCCTTGGTGTGGCAAGGCCACTTACTTATGTGCGCGGCTCTGTAACCCGCGCAATAAATTGCGGGGCTAAATATTTTGAGATTGCCGCGCTGCTGAATGGTCAGGCATTCGTTGTAAAGATGTCGTCGGCGATGTCTTTACCCACCTGGCTGGCGTAGTAATGCTCTACCGCCTTGCGGCTTTTGGTTTCAAATGTCTGAGCCGATGAGAAGGCGCTGCTTTTCAACAGAGCCGCGATGGCTATGCATGCGGCGGCGTTGGCTAACGGGTGTTTGTACCTGGAGCACCTTTCGAGAATGCCTGGTTCCGGGCGAATGTTTCGGAGGTGTTCGGCCCTGGTTGTGGTTCGGAGACTGTGTTTGAGCACGCCTATTGCCTGGGTATTGGCGCGCATAAGCAAGTCGAGATTGTGCGGCTGGGATTTCAGCAGGGAAATTGCAAGCTCGATTTTTCCGAGGCGCATAATTCGCCGCTGGCATCGCGGACAGTTTGCGATATGGTTCCTCACCCAATGCCGGTCAACGTCGAATCTATCGGTCAGCAGCTGATACATTATATCTTTTAGTTGTCTACAATAGTTTTTCTTTTTCACGACCCACATACTGTTACGTGTTCCCCTTTCTCATTTCTCATCAGCGAGGCCAAAAGCTGCACTGCTTTGCATCTATAAACCCGCGCAGTCGCGGCCGTTATTCCCAGAATCTTTCCGACCTGCTCGTAAGACAAGTCACCCAAATCGTGCAGGGCTACGACGTCACGAAAATGGTCAGGCAGTTCTGCGAGACTCGCTCTTAAGGTCTCCATCAAATACCGGGTGTCGAGCTCACTTGCAGGGCAGCTCGTATTGCTTTTGGCGATTATTCCCGGCGAAGATTTGTTTTCGGCAAGCTTGTGTCTGAGGATTGATATAGCTATGTTGCTTGCCGAACGAAAGACATACGCCTTTACATTTTTGGGCTTGCATCCGTGCTCGTGATGCGCAAGCTTCAGAAACGTATCCTGATATGCGTCACAAACGTCCTGCTCGTTGCCGAGTATCCGCCAAAGCATATTGACCAGCTCCCGGCCGTGTCGCTGCATTGTGCAGAGAACCCACCCCTGCGTTTGTTCCAACGACTTCGGGATAGGAATATCCCAGCACAACTCGATACTGACGGCTCTGCCAATCATAATGGCTCCGACTATTAAGACGTGCTGTGGGGAGGTATGTTAACATAAAATTGTTAAAAAATCAAGATTTTTCTGAATAACATTTTACCCTGCCAGTGCGTCTGTATTTATAAAGGGTCACTCAGGAAACACAGTTATATTTTAGGGCAGAGGTAAAGAAATGGTTTTAAGTCTTTATAAAGACAAATCTTATAGACAAAAGACACAGCCAAACGACGTAGTCGCCATAGTCGATGAGCTGCTCGCAAATGCGGTGGATGCCGGCGCCAGTGATATTCATTTTGAGCCGGCCGGTTCCGAACTGGTGGTAAAGTTTCGCCTTGACGGCGTGCTGAACGCGGTCGAAACGCTGCCGAAATCCATCTCGGACAATATAATTGCCCGGCTGAAGGTTTTGGGCGGGCTTCTGACGTATCGCAACGATATACCGCAGGAGGGCAGGATTGAGATTGACAACGGCCGGGCAGATGTTGTTGACAGGCGGCTTGCGGTTTTCCCTACGATACATGGCCAGCGTGCTGTGGTGAGAATCTTCTACCAGGATACACAGTTGGCGGACATTGAGCGGCTTGGGTTCTCAGCGGCGATATGCACCTCGCTCAAACAGATTGCCTGTATGAGTCAGGGGGTGCTACTGGTAACCGGCTCGGCCGGCAGCGGCAAAAGCACCACACTCGCTGCCATACTGCGGTACATTCAAAAACGGTTCGGGGGCAAAAGTATTGTCACGCTCGAGGACCCTGTGGAGATTCGGATTGATGGCGCCACACAGGTTCAAATCACGCCATATGGCCCGATGACTTTTCCGACGGCCCTGCGGTCGCTGCTTCGTCAGGACCCGCAGGTTTTGATGATAGGCGAAATCCGAGATGCCGAAACGGCTAAGATAGTCATTGAGGCGGGGCTTACGGGCCATTTGCTTATGAGCACAATGCACAGCGGCTCAGCTACTGCGGCGCTTCTGCGGCTCCTTGAGATGGGTATTGAGCCGTACCAGGTGACGTCGAGTGTCTCAGCGGTTCTCAATCAGCGGCTCCTCCGTCGACTTTGCGATAAATGTAAAAAGCAGACCGAAACCACTGCCTTCGAGCCAGTAGGGTGTGATGAATGTTTCGGGACGGGATTCAAAGGAAGGATGTTGATAGCGGAGCTGGTCCGGCTCAACGGCCCGCTGCGTAAGGCGATTCTCGCCAAAACCGACACCGATGAGCTTGAGAGGATTCTGAGTGACAGTGGGCATACGGGGATGCTTGAAGACGGCAAGCGTCTGGTCGCTGATGGTCTGACGACGCAGGAGGAACTGGAGAAGGTCTGCGGTCTTGCAGGGGACAGTTGAAAGTTGGAAAGTGAGATTGAGGATACACAATGGCTACATTCGAATATAGCGCGACAACGGTTTCGGACCGGCTGATGAAAGGCGTCATCGAAGCCGGCTCAGTGCAGGAGGCGACCGAGCTGCTTGAGCAAATGCGGCTCAAGGTCAGTTCGCTCGAAAAAGCCAGGCCCGAAAGGCCGAAGACGCCGATTGCCAGAACGGAGTTTTTGCTTTTTAACCAGCAACTTGCTTCGCTTACAAAGGCGGGGATTCCCTTGGAAAGAGGGCTGCGAGAGCTGTCGAAGGATGTGGCGTCGAGGCCGATGCGCAAGCTGATAGATTCGGTTGTTACCGATCTTGAATCCGGAATGAGTATTGAACGGGCCTTTGAGAGGAGGAAACAGTACTTTCCACCGCTCTACGGCCGAATACTGAAGGCCGGTGTTGAGACAGGCCGGCTCAGCGAGATGCTGACGAGTTTGAACAGGCACCTCGAGATTTCAAACCAGACAAGGCGGATAGTGTTCGAAGCGACGGCCTATCCAGCGGTCGTCTTCGTTATGGGCTTTATCATCATAACTTTTGTGCTGGTGTTTCTGGTTCCACAGTTTAGAGATGTGCTCGAAGAGATGGTGGAAGGAAGACAGCTGCCTGCACTAACTCAGTTGGTTTTTGCCTTGCCGGAGAATGTCAAATACTTGTGGCTGGTTTTGGGTTGTGCGGTTGTTGTTCTGGTCGGCATCAATGCATTCCTTCGGTTATTTCCAGCGGGACGGAGATTCAGGGAATCGATAATCCTGAATGCTCCCATATTCGGGGCGTTGTTTCACAGCAGCATATTGAGCAAAATGTCGGAGGCAATGGCTATGACGGTCGCAGCCGGCTGCGATATGCCGACCTGCCTCAGGTTGAGCGCCGATGCCACAGGCAGTGACAAGATGGTTAAGGAAAGCGACACTATTGCCCGGCAGATTGAGCAGGGCGCAGGTATTCTGGAAGCCGGGCAGCTCTGCCGGGTTATGCCGCGATTCTTCCTCTATTCGATTCAGCTGGGTACTCAGCGCAATGAGCTGCAGGACAGCCTGCGCAGTTTAAGTGATATGTACACACAGCAGGTCCGCTGCACACAGGTCCGGCTGCAGGTGGTACTCCTGCCTGTTATGATAATTTTTGTGGGCCTTTTCATAATGCTGTGCGTTCTTGCGATGTTTCTACCAATGATAAGTGTAGTTCAAAGTCTAAGTGGAGGATGATTAGACTATGCTTGTTGTTTTTGCTTTGGTGATTGCGTTGCTTTTTGTCCTAGGGTTGCTGGCTTTTGCCCGCCCATCTGGGGGATTTATCACGACATTTAGCATATCGCTGATGTTGTCGGGCCTTGCCATCAAGCGGATAGAGTTAGTTGTTGCCGGATTTGTTATTTTTATAGCTGCGATGGCAGCGATAGTTTTCAAAGAGAGCGGCCTGTGGGCGAGGCTGATTTTGACAACTTTTGCTTTGGTCGTGATTGTGGTCAGCGGCTTTGTGCTTTTCGAACAGTGGGGTTTGCTTAACCTGACGATTTTTCTGCTGTTTGTGGGAATGGTGATAGGTATAGTGATGACAAAAGAGAGCGGCCTGTGGGTGAGGCGGATTCTAATAACTTGTGGTTTGGTCGTGATTGTGGTCAGCAACTTTGTGCTTTTCGAGGAGCGTGGCTTGCTCGGCCTGATAGTTTTTCTGCTTTTTGTTGGAACGGTGATAGGCATAGCGATGACATTGGAACTGACCACGGCTGCTTATGTGATATCCACAATCAGTTCGAGCGTGCGCCAGAATCTTCCATTGCCTATGGCGATGGAAATGGCCGCAGCCAGCCAGAATGACAAGCGAGCGAGAATACTTCGAAACATAAAGAAATGGCTTGTGGAGGGTTACTCGCTGAGCGAATCTCTTAATCGCGGGTATGCGAGGTGTCCGGGGTATGCGACGGCGCTGGTGGCAGTCGGAGAACGAATCGGGCAGGTTCCGCAGTCGCTCGGTGTGCTGGAACAGGATTTGGTCGCAAGGGTGAATCTCAACAGAAAGGTCAGGCACATACCTTTGCTTTATCCACCGATATTACTGCTTTTGATGTTTACTGTTGTGTTAGTGCTGATGACATCTGTCATCCCGAACTATATCGGGGTCTTGGGCGAGATAGGCGTAATCAAGTTACCAACAGCAACCAAGGTGCTGATGCAAATCGCCGGGTTCATAAAGTACAATTTCGGCTGGCTGGCCGGATTGCTGGTTCTGGGGTTTGTGGTCGGCGGGGCGTTTTATGTTCGTATCAAGGCGAGACCTCGCCGGCCCGACAGACCTTACTCAATCTCAAACATCGGTGATTTTATCAGGTGGCATGTGCCTATTCTTCAGTGGTATGAATGGAATAGTGCAATGCAGCGAATTGTGGGGATGCTGCGGTTGTCCCTTAATGCCGGCTGCACAGTCAACGAGGCTATTGCAAATACGCTCCAGATGGACATCAACAGGTGCTTCAAAAGGAAATTGAGAGAGTGGCACGACAGAGTCGAACGTGGAGACGATATCGGCCAGTCCGCCCAGCAGTGCGGCATGGGAAGCGCTATGGCGTGGGCCTTTGCCGATATGCACAATCACTGCAATACTCTGGATGTTCTGGAGACGCTGGAGTCATCGTACCGCTGGGGTTACAGCCGATCGGCCGACCTTGCCAGATTTATAATCGGGCCCTGCGAGACACTATGCCTGGGGCTTATGGTTGGGTTCATCGTTTATGCTATTTTTGCTCCGTTAGTCGCGATGATATACGCGGCGGCTGATTTGGTTGTGCCATAGCAGTATTAATGAAGTGAAGTTATGACCAAAGGTAAGGTAACATATCGCGGTTTTGTGATGGCGGAACTGATTGTCTCGCTGGCGGTTCTCGCGACGCTTATGGTTACCTTCGCAATATCTCTGGACGGCTTCAGGCGGCTGAACCACTACCACCTTACCAGGCAGCACTGCGTGTCAGCAGCGCAGGCCACGCTTGACAGTATTGCTGCTACCGGTGCCGCGATTGGCGAAGGCGATATGAAGCGGCTGTGGCCCGACGTAAGTATTAAAATTGACGAGTCGGAAGGAACAGGCCGGTGGAAAGGATTGACGTTAGTTAGTGTAACAGCAAACGGCGCGAGTCTAAACAAAAAAACCGAGGTTCGTTTGTCGAGATATTTCTCGAAAGGTGATGTCACTATAAGTAAAACAGGACAAGCACCTGTTTTGCAGGAGCGGTAAGATGCGCAAGGGCTATTTACTGGCCGAAATGATAGTAATCCTATCTGTTCTGACGCTGGTTTTGCTGGTTACAGGGCCTTTTTTTAGAACGTTTGCATACGAGTTGCCGCGAGATTCTCAGCTCGTTCAGGAAGGCTGTGTACTTAACAATATGGTCAGCCGTATACGGGCTGACGTCGCCTCGGCAAAGGTACTGTCGGAATCCGTCGGTGATTCGGCTGAACCTGTTTCGCTGGTTATGAAACTGCCTGACGGTATGGTCTCATACAAGTTTAACGATGGTCGGATTCTTCGCCATGGGGCCGGCACTAAGGACACGGCGTCCGGGGATACAATCTGGTCGGTACCACATGGCAGGATAGAGTGGCAGGTCTGGCGCAGAGACCAAAAAGGTTATGCAGTCGAGCTGAGAACCTGTATTGAGTACAAAGACCTCGGCCATATACAAAGAAAGATGGCTAACAGCTATCTGTTTTTTGCCGAGACGGTATGGGAAGCTACTGAATGAAAATCGGAAAGACAAGACAGAATGGCTTCGTCATGGTTTTTGTCATTGTTATACTTGCACTGGTTGGGATTTATATGATTGTCCTGACCAGTGATGCGAATACCTTCCTTTTTCAGGCTGACCATGCCTATCTTGAGGCGTGCGAGCATAACCTTACTGCAAGCGGACTGGCCTGGGCAAAGAAAAACATCGATAACACAAAGCCCCCAACCGGTGCCTTTGAGCTAGATACCGCAGCTATGAATATTCGTGGCGCGGTCATCAGCATCAACGTGTTTCCTGGAAAAAATGGAGCATCACAGGTACAAGTAAGCACTTCCTGCAGTCGAGCCAGGCAGACTCTCACCTCTGCAAGGAAATTTACCATCGAGGCCCGGCTGAGACAGCCGACGGAGTAGAGGTCAGGCAGAGAAAACCGGGTCCAGGATAACAAATTTGTTCACTGGGTTCCGGATAACAGCATTCCGGAATCTGCGCTGCGCTACGAGGGGCTAAATACGTCGGTTTTGGTTTTTAATTGACGATTTTTGACGGAAGGTTTACTATTTAATGGCAACGATTGTCGATATATTTAATAGCGGATAGGGTTTAGGGGATAGGGGAATAGAAGTTAAAAGTGTGGAGAGAAAAGGTTATGCTTGAGACGCTTGGAGCCAAGACGATAGAAGATTTAGCTGATATGGGGCGGTTCGGCAGGTTTGCCTGGCGGTCGATAGTAGCATCCGGCTGGAGCATAGCCAGAGTAACGACGTATCCCCTGATATGGGCACAAATGAATATAATCGGCGTTCACAGTGTGCCGGTTGTAATGATAACGGGAGCATTCGTGGGGATGATATTGGCGGTAATGGCATACGACCAGCTTGCTGGTATGGGGCTGGAAGAACACCTTGGAGTTTTAATTAACGTCTCAGTTGTTAAAGAGTTAGGCCCAGTTCTTACGGCGGTGATGCTGGCGGGGCGTGTGGGCGGGGCTTTGACGGCAGAGCTTGGGACGATGAATGTTACCGAGCAGATAGACGCGGTCAGGAGTATGGGGACTGACCCTGTACGGTATCTGGCTGTTCCACGGCTTCTGGCGTGCCTGCTTCTTACGCCGATACTGATTATCTATGCGGATTTGCTCGGAGTATTGGGCGGATATTTCATCGGGGTCATTCAGTTCGGGATTAACAATCAAGCGTATTGGAAGTTCAGCGCATACGGGGTAGATTTGTGGGACGTGGCTGTCGGGGTTATAAAGGGATTTTTCTTCGGTACGGCAATAGCGATAATCAGCTGTTATAAGGGCTTTACGTGCAAAGAAGGTGCGGAGGGAGTGGGTCAGGCGTGCACGGAGGCGTTTGTGGCCAGTTTTATCTCTATACTGGCATTGGATTTTGGGCTGGCAGTGATTTTCAAGGCGATTTACAATACGTTCTGGCCTTTGAAGAGTTTAGTTGGATAAGAGAGAGCTGAAAAGTGGTAAAGGCAGAAGACAATAAAGGGACGGCGGAGGGAAATGGTAACGGCGTAATCGTTGTCAAGAACCTTACCAAGAGGTTCGGCAACAACATTGTTCTGGATAATATAACGCTGTCGATAGAGAAAGGCAAGACGACGGTGGTAATCGGGCCGAGCGGATGCGGCAAGACCGTTTTGATAAAGAATTTTATAGTGCTGCTTCGGCCAAACTCGGGCGAGATTTATTTCAAGGACAAGCGGATTGATAATCTGCCTGACAGGGAATTGAACAAGGTACGCACCCATTACGGTTTTCTTTTCCAGGGAGGGGCGCTATTTGACAGTTTCAACGTGGCTGAGAATATAATGTTTCCGATAACGCAGCATTCTAGGATAACCGACTGGAGGCAGGCCGAGGATATCGTTAATGCCAAGCTGGCGATGGTTGGTCTCGATGGTTTTCAGAATTACTATCCGGCAAAACTTTCAGGCGGGCAGCGCAAGCGCGTGGCACTGGCGAGGGCGATAGCGTTAAATCCGGAGGTGATTTTGTACGATGAGCCGACGACGGGGCTGGACCCTATTCGCGCGGATATAATCAACGAGCTGATTTTGAAGCTGCAAAGAGAGCTTGGCGTGACGACGGTGGTAGTGACGCACGATATGACAAGCGCATACAAGATAGCTGACCGCATTATTATGCTGCATAACGGCAAGATTATAGCCGACGGCGATGCCGAGCATATTCGTAATCATCCTCATCCACAAGTTCAGCAGTTTATCAACGGCCAAGCCAGTGAAGACGACCTTGCGGTTCTGCGTGCGAGCAGCGATATCGCCAAAGCCCAATTCCTGCCTCGGGATTTTGAGGAATGACAAAAGCGATGTACGAGAGAGCTGAGGGCGTGGCGGGTGATTTGGCCAAAGTTGTGCGAGGAGATGTTTTCACCGACATATTACACAGGGCGGCATACGCCAGTGACGCCAGCATTTATCAGATAATTCCCGGATGTGTCGTTGTGCCTCGTGACGCTGCGGACGTAGCGGCTGTTGTAAAATATGCCAGCGCCCACGGTGTAGCGGTGGCTGCTCGCGGCGCGGGCAGCGGGGTGGCGGGCGAATCGCTGTGCAGCGGGATAGTCTTCGATATGCGGCGGTATATGAACAGGATTATCAGTGTGGAAGCAGGTTCGACAAGCTCACTACAGGACGGCGGTGCGGCAGTGATTTGTGAGCCGGGGGTGGTGCTGGACGATTTGAATAATTATCTTGCAGGTTATGGGCGAAAAATCGGGCCTGACCCATCGAGCGGTAATCGGGCGACGATAGGGGGGAGTGTGGCCAATAATGCCACGGGCGCTCATTCGTTAGAATACGGGTATATCGGCGACTATGTGGAGAGCATTGAGGCGGTACTAGCGGACGGCAATGTGGTTGAATTCAAAAATGATTTCGACCCGAATGAGGAAGGGGACGAGAAACTTGCTTCAATTGCAAAAGGATGCGTATCGGTCCTTTCGGGCAAAGAGGCGGTCATAGCGAAGGCGCTGCCGGCGACAAAACGGAACCGCAGCGGGTATGCAATAGCAGGGATTTATCACGACGGGAAGATAGATTTGGCGCGCCTACTGGCAGGGTCGGAGGGGACATTAGGCGTTTTTACGAAAATCAAGCTCAGAACGGTTGCGGTGCCGAAGGCGAAGGGGCTATTGCAGCTTGAGTTCGATTCGCTTGAGAACATGGCGAGGGCGGTGCCGATTATTGTCGACAGCGGGGCGTCGGCGTGCGAACTGATGGACAGGACTCTGATAGATATGGCGATTGAGGCACTGCCTGAACATAGGGATGTTTTGCCCACGGGCGGCGTCGCTACCCTTCTGGTCGAGCATACCGGCGAAACGGCTGAGCAGGTGAAAGAAAAGATAGGGAGCACCGACTCGAAAGTCGGAAAGCTGGCGAGCGGACGAAGAATTATTTTTGAGCCGAGGCAGCAGAAACGATTGTGGAAGTCTCGCAAGGATGCGGCGGCACTGCTTGAGAGACGAAAGGGGAGAAAACGTCCCGTTCCATTTGTCGAGGATGTTTCTGTCGAAAACAGGCGGCTGGCGGAATACATTTCGGGTTTGGAGAAAATAGGAAAGCGGTATGACATCGCGATGTCTTTTTATGGTCATGCAGGCGACGGCGAACTGCATGTGCGGCCATACCTGGATTTGAGCGACCCGGCTGACGTGAAAAAGATGCAGTTGATTGCGAATGATGTTTTCGAGCTTGCGTGGTCACTTGGGGGGACAATCAGCGGTGAGCACGCGGTCGGGCTGGTGCGGGCGGCTTTTCTGAGACGGCAATACGGCGATGAGTTTTATGAATTGCTGCGGGCGATTAAAAATGTGTTCGACCCAAAAGGGGTGATGAATCCCGGAAAAATTATCAGCGATGATGCTGAGATTATGGTCAGGAATTTGCGGGCCGGGCATAAATGGGAGCCGGAGATACTTAAAACGGATTTGTATTTTGGAAGCGATGAATTTCGCGCTGAAATTGAGCAGTGCAGCGGGTGCGGGGTTTGCCTGAGCAGGGAGTCTGATTTGCGGATGTGCCCGGTGTTTCGTGCTGTAGGGGAGGAACTGGGCAGCTCGCGGGCGAAAGCGAATATACTTCGTTTGTGGGCGACTGGACAATTAGAGAAGAAGGATTTCGAGTCGGTGGAGTTCAGGAAATTTCTGGATTTGTGCGTGAACTGCAAGGCATGCTCGGTGGAATGTCCGGCGGGGGTTGATATTTCCAAACTGATGGCGGCGGCGAGAGCGGAGTATGTGAGACGGCGGGGGCTGAGACGCGCGGAGCTGGCGCTGAGCCATAACCGGTATCTGAGTATGCTGGGCAGTATTTTTTCGCCGATTTCAAATTTCTTTATGCAGCTTTCGATTTTCAAATGGTTTTTAGAAAAATTTACCGGGCTGGACCGGCGAAGAAGTATGCCATCTTTTGGAGGCGGGTCGTTCCTGAGGGCAGGAAGGAAATATCTAAGAGCTTGTGAGCCAATTGAAAAGCCGACCGACAGGGTTGCATATTTTGTAGATACATACGCAAATTATAACGACCACGAGCTGGGATTTGCGGTGCTTGAGGTTTTGCGGCGTAATAATATCGAGGTGATTTTGCCGAAGCAGAGGCCTGTGCCGCTGCCGGCGATTGTGTATGGGAACGTAAAGAGGGCACGCAAGGATTTGGCGTACAGTGTCAAGTATTTAGCCAGGGCGGTTCGAGACGGGTACAGGATAGTTTGCTCGGAGCCGAGCGCGGCGTTGTGTCTGAAACAGGAATTGAAGTATTTTGTTGCGGGGGAGGATGCGCAGATTGTTTCGGAAAATACGTATGAATTGATGAGTTATCTTCTGGATTTATTTAAGCAGAATAAGCTGCAGTTGGTTAAAAACCGCGTATTGCACGATTTTGTTTATCATCAGCCGTGTCATTTGTATGCTCTCGGCGAGGGTCGAGCCGGGGTAGAACTTTTGAGGAGACTATGCTTTGCGAGTATAACCGAGCTTGATGCCGGCTGCTGCGGGATAGCGGGAACGTTTGGGTTTAGTAAGAAAAATTATGAGCTTTCATCACAGATAAGCGCGAGATTAAAGGATGCGCTGGAAAAATCGCCTGTTAAAGAAGTCCTGACAGAGTGCGCCGCCTGCAAGATGCAGATAGAGCATATAAGCGGGGCGACGGTGGTGCATCCGGTAAAGGTATTGGCGGAAGCATACGAGGGTTCATAAAAAGATTACTGGGGGCATTTGGCGCAGATGGAGCGGAAGAGGGTGGTGCTGTCTGCCCACGGCAGAGTTTTTTGGAATTGCTCTTTAACCTTTGGCCGAGTTAGAAAATAAATAAATGCTACTTCGAGGGTGGTATATACGATAAATATTACCACGTAAGCTGTATAGGGAATTTCTGATGCATAGATGAAGTATGGTTGGGGGAGTGAGAGAACCAGGTCGCATAATATTGCGGCGATAGCGATTTTTCTGAAAACATCCCTGAGTGAAAATAATCCAAGTAGAGCGAATACTGCAATTATACATATAGTTTTATCAAGCCAAAACCAGATATTGAGATATGGTTCTGGAATATTAAGATTGGATGCAAGCGACTCGTAGTTTTGGGCAATGCACGGTAGAATAAGGATAAATAATAGCGTGGCAAGAATTGTTACTCCTTTAGATTCCTGAGTTACTTCTTTTTTGAAACACTGTTTTATCTCTAAGCGTGTTACGAATACCCAGCCGAACAGAGCGGGAAGCGTCAGATAAATGAAGATTGCATAAAAACTTTCGAGCATTAATTGTTCTATATCAAGAGGTACCATAGATGCGGCGCATCTGCTTAGGGATATCACTACCAGCCAGACTACAAAGGATACTATTATTGCAATGCAGGAGCTATAAAGGGCAACGGCTCTTGCCCATTTTTTTAAGCGAAGAATGCCGATGCTGGCGATTAGCAGGGTTACCGATAACAGACTGATAACGATTATTAGCGGCAAAACCATTTTAAATGGATAGGGTGTGTCCAATCCAAACAATTGTTTAGACAGTTCCAAACAGGTGTAAACTTGCTTTAGGCCAACTATCAGACCTAATACCAAAGGCAGAAAGCGGAAACATAGATAGCCGCTGTACATTAACATTGCTATCGCAAATATTTTTACGCTTGTAATATATGTTCTCTTAACCATTTATTGTCCCTTGTTCGATAGGAGTCTTCATTGCTTTAATTTCGCTTTCTGGAAGTTAATTTGCCGAGGCAAAAACAATATCACCTGTTTTATCTGAGCTGCTTTTGTCGTACCTGCTGCTTCCATTGTTGTCTTTCTTATCCGGCCCCAGGCTATACACAAGCCACTGTTTGTCATTTCCCCTTTTGTATTTGAGCGGTTTGAATTCATCAAATGGGTCTTTGGGTAATTCAGAGAGGTAGTCTGCGGTAAGTGCTTCAAGGTTTAGCGGGGGTTTGCCGTTTTTCAGTTCGTAAAGTCTAATTGCAACTGCGGTAGTCAAAACATTCAGTTTGCTAATCACCTCATAGTAGGAAGTGATCCGACCGATTAATGTTGACAGCGACGTTGGTTGTTCGGCGAAAAGAACCCTGGCTGACAGGGCAGCTGAATCTGTTGCTTCAAGGCCTAGTCTTGCTTTTGTGAAATTCCATACCAAACTGGAGAGTTTAGTTTCTTTCTGCAGTCTTTCTTTGAGCTGTTTGATAGATTGTGTGCCTTTTTCCGGTTCGTTTTGTCGATAAGCAGTAATTAGATATCTGTAAAACTCGTCATTTAGCTTATCATACTCAAGGTAAAATTGCTGATAGAAGGCTGGGTCATAATAGTTATGTTTCTTGAGTTCATCAGCTGTCTCTTGGATTGCTTTGCTAAACATTTGCATATGTGTTTCTTTTGTTTGTTTACATACACTTTCGAAGTCTGTTAGATTTTTTTTCAGGGAGATAAGGGTATCCAGCAGGAGACTACATTGCTTTGTGTTTATCTTTTTGTGATTGATGTATTGACAAAGAGGAGCATAGATTGATCGCCATATGATTGTTTCATAGAGGCTGCCTACCTGCTTATCCCCTTTCTGTTTGGTTAAATGAATTATGAATTTTGAAACAGATACATAATTTTCTAAAGCTGCATTGAGGTCACCTTTATTTTTCTTGACTAGGAATGAAGCTTCAATGACTTCAGAAAGTCTATCGCATAAAAT
>CAIYOL010000274.1 GCA_903927855.1 uncultured Planctomycetota bacterium | reverse complement strand
AGTTATTAGTATGGCCCCTGCAACAACGAACACAAATGCTGCAATTAGGAACAATATCTTTGCCGGACCTATGGTTCCTGGCGGGGCATCTACGCTGAAGTCAACATTTTTCCAAAGCGTCTGGATTGCCCAGGGCATTCTGTCGATAATGCCCGCCATAATTATCAAACTGGTACCATTACCTATGCCGTATTCGTCTATCTGTTCGCCGAGCCACATCAGAAAGATGGTACCGGCCGTCATACTAACAATGCCCATTATTATAGCCTGGGTTTGCATACCAGCATAAATATAAGCCTGCATCCCAAACATCCTCATATACATTATCGCCTGAAAAACACATACCGGCACTGTCAAGTATCGTGTGTACTCGTTTATTTTCTTGTAGCCGGTTTGGCCCTCCTGGCGCAACTTTTTCAAGGATGGAACAACCTCGGCCAGCAACATAAGGAAAATCGATGCCATAATATAGGGCATAATTCCCAAGCCAAACAAGCTGCTATGGCTCAAGGTTCCACCTGTGAACATTTGGAGGTATTCAGCAGCTCTGCCTAAAGGACTATTTGTGTCTCTTGTGTCGACGGCGGCTTCCAACTTCGACTGGTCAAAACACGGCGTCGGGATATGGAAACCAATCCTGTATATCATCAGCAACGCAAAAGTAAAAAGAATCTTGTTGCGCAAGTCTGGGATTCTGAATATGTTAAATACCGCTCCAAGCATTTTTATATTTGCCTCTAATCTCCCATTAATTAAAATCAGCTACTCTATTATTTTCGCTGTGCCTCCGGAAGCTACAATCTTCTGCTCAGCAGCTTTACTAAATTTATGAGCTGTTACCAACAGTTTCTTTGTCAGTTCACCATCGCCAAGAATTTTGACTTTATTCCTGAGGCTGTCAATCAACCCTGCGCTGGATAACTGTTCCACACCAACAGTAGTGCCCTCGTCGAATCTCTCCAATTGTGATACATTTACGATTTTATAACGAGTTTCGAACTTGAAATTGCTAAAGCCGCGTTTGGGCAATCGCCTAAACAAAGGCATCTGCCCGCCCTCAAAAAGCGATACGGAAAAGGCCCCGGCCCTGCTGCCGCTGCCTTTGTGGCCTCGTCCGCTGGTTTTGCCATGACCAGAACCAACGCCTCTGCCAATACGCTTGCGGGCTTTACGTTTACCTGCGACAGAAGTTATTTCGAAATTCAACATTTAAATCATCACCACCTTTTTACAGCTTCAACTTCTACACCACGAAGAGATTCAATCGCTTCTTTACTGCGCAACTTCAACAATCCGTTTAACGTAGCTTTGACAACATTTTTAGCGGATGTACTTCCATAAACTTTTGTAAGTACATCCTGCACGCCAGACAATTCGAGCACTGCTCGAGCACTTGTGCCGGCGATAACCCCTGTGCCGGGGCTGGCTGGAACCAGTGCTACCTTTGTCGCGCCATATTTGCCTTGGACCTGGTACGGAATCGTCCGGCCAAGAAGAACTATTTTGCACAAAGATTTCTTGGCGTCTTTTATACCTTTCTCAACAGCTAAGGGGACTTCATTAGCCTTACCATAACCGATGCCCACTGTGCCTGCACGGTCACCAACTACAACCATCGCCGCAAAGCTGAACCGTCGGCCTCCTTTGACCACTTTGGCACAGCGAAATACTTTTACGACCGTATCTTCCAACGGTTGTTCTTCCTGAGCAGACAGTTTGACCTCATTAGAAGGCCGCACCACAGGTGCGACACTCTTCTCCGGGGTCTCACTTCCAACAGGATTAGCCGATTCTGCTGTCAATTTTCTTCTCCAAACCTAACTCTGTTCTTTAAAAAACTAACCCAGCTTTTCTTGCCGCATCAGCAAGAGCTTTGACTCTGCCATGAAACTTATAACGGTTTCTATCAAAGCAAACACATTTAATGCCAACGCTCAGCGCCTGCTTTGCGAGTGTTTCACCTACGATTTGAGCAGCTTTTTTGTCACCGCCGCGAGGCAATTGGTCCCGCAGTGCTTTCGCTCTTGTGCTTGCAGAAACAAGTGTCGCTCCTGCAACATCATCAGTAATCTGGGTGTAAATATGTCTGTTTGAGCGAAATACCGACAGTCGCGGCCTGTCTGGTGTTCCAAAGACCTTTTTTCGCACGTGAGATTTACGTCTCATGGCCGCTTTTTTTATCCTGTCAATTTCCATAAAAACCAAATCCCAACTACACTGTTCCTGTAGCAAATGCTTTGCCGACTTTGCGTTTTACGTGTTCGTCGGCATAGCGAATACCCTTGCCTTTATAGGGTTCCGGCGGCTTTACTTTTCTTATATCCGCAGCAAACTGTCCCAGCACTTTCTTGTCCGCTCCCAAAAGCGTAAACTTGGCGGGAACTTCATCGCCTTTTGTCGCAGCAGTCTCGATGTTCACCTTTACGCCCTTCGGTATCGGCTTCTCTACCGGATTGCAAAAGCCGATTTGCAGAATCAGTTTGCCGCCCTGTTCCTTGACATTATATCCGGTGCCGTAAATCATCAGCTTCTTTTCATAACCTTTGCTGACGCCGATTACCATATTTGCAATCAAGGCACGTGTTGTGCCATGCATCTGCCTGTTCTGCCGCACTTCAAGATTGTCATTTTCAACCAGCACTTGTCCCGCAGCGCTATCAATCTTTATCTTTATCTGCGGGTGGCATTTCAACTGCAAACTGCCGAGCGGCCCTGAAACCTCGACACAAAGGCCTTTTTGCTCAACCTTTACCCCTTGGGGAATAATAACTGGTTTTTTCCCAATACGACTCATTAGCTCACCGTACAAAGTATTTCGCCGCCAACATTGTCTTTGCGGCAGTTTCTATCACTCATCACACCTTTACTTGTCGAAACAATCGCTATACCCATACCGCCCAAAACGTGCGGTAAGCTGTCAACAGACAAATAGACTCTTCTGCCGGGCTTACTTGTTCTTGCTATTT
>CAIYOL010000273.1 GCA_903927855.1 uncultured Planctomycetota bacterium | reverse complement strand
CGGCAAAATAGTCATTATTTGTATTAGTCTCACCGGCTATCCCATAAGGCACAGTTCCATTTCCTGTAACTGCTAAGTAACTATTAAACTGATTATTCTGGCTTATTAAATATCCCTGGGAGCCATAGTTTGCTGAAAAGTCCGCAGATGTCTTAAACCATAATGAAATTGTTCCATTATTTGTGCTGACTGTAAAACTTGAAAGAGCTACATAATCATTACCGTCGAAGCTCAGGCACATTCCGCGACAAGGGTCGTTGAGCCACGATGCACCAGTTATCGTGCCATCATTGTTTCCTACCGAATCGTATGCTGTCGTCCCACTGCCCTCATCAAACTTCCACCAGCCTTTCAAATTAGGGTCAACCGGAGTCGGAGCTGGAAATGGCCAGTTGTCCACAAACAGACCAAGGTCCCGAGAATTCACTATGTTGTCGCCACCCGGCGGCGCAATATCCGCCGAGGGAACACCAGGTGGCTGCAACCATTGAGAGGCCAGTATCGCAAAGTCGACTAAGTCTACTTTTCCCGAGTGGTCAATGTCAGCGGTAATGAGCGGTATGGCATCAATCTGGATTTGGGCAGTGTTTAAGTGACCACTGGCCGGCAGTTTGGGGGGAAACTCAGGTATAGTAATAATACTATCCAGATAGACTGTACCGGCAGCTTGGCCGTCGAGCAAAAAATCCCACGTAGCTCCACTGTGCGATTCGAATAGTATATTGGCAGAAAACGGTTCCGGCATTGGATAAGTACCTGCCCCAACGTATGGACCAAAAGCTCCCATATATCCCGGGTCTGTATCAAAAACCCCATAGAATTTGTCTGAGTATGGATTCATCCAGTAATCAAGGCCGGCAGTGACAGTACCCTGGCATATGAATCTGACTTCATTGACTTGATATAACGGCTCTCCAAGGTCTATTGTAAAAGGTTTACTCTGCCCCATAGTGTACGAACCCGTAACAGGGATCGATATTAAATAAGTTTTGGCATTGGCAGTTAAGCAGAAGCTGGTGATAATTAAGACTAAAAAGACAGCCTTGAAAATGTTTCTCGAATTTCTCTGAAATGAATACATAGGCCTTTCTCCTCAATTGACATTTCCTATTTTACCTTCCTATGGTGGAAACTGCCAAGCCGCTTTCCTTCATGAATTTAATTATACGTGTCGCTGCCTAGAAGTCAAGAAAAAAAGGGCCGAGCTGGAGGACGCAACAGCAAATTATCTTTTTGCTCATAACCTGCTGCGCTTTTGATTGAAAAGAAGATAGGAGGTAGGGTTTGGGGTTTAGGGGATAGGAAGAAAATTAAAAAGGCAAAAATAGGCGGCTGTTCATAGTTTTAAGTTCATCATTAAAGTAAAACGACAACCACACAAAAAGAGCTAAAAATTGTTGCCTGCACCCATTGCCTTTTTTGCATCGGCAGCATCTTTTTCTTGATTGATTGGTAAATAAATCATCACCAATGCTGTTTCTTGACCGGATTCATTATAACTCAATTCCATACGAACATCCTTGTCGCTATTCCCTAAGGCAGGGAGCCACGTCCATTCTTTTTTAACTTCATCTAACTGCTTCCCCTGGCCGTAATAAGCAAATACAGCATCTTTTAAGGCAGTGAAATTTGTATATCCTTTTGCTCTAATGCCCAACATGAAGAAACGGTCTTTGTAAAAGCCGTAATTTATGTTCTCCAACTTAGCATCTCCGATACTGAGTTTGTCATTTGAACGCATATAAACTCGAACTTCATTACTGCTCCCCATAAAAATCATATTAGGGTCATTCATGTCCTTGATATTTGTTGCCCATTTCAAACCTCGAAACCCGTCCCATCTGTTTGGGTCTGTTCCAGCCTGAACTGAAACAGATAAAAGTAAAAGAATAATCAGTAAACCAATTGTTTTTTTCATTGCTATATCTCCATACTTTTAAAGAGTTTTCCTATGGCTTACATTTTAACATAATCTTAACGTTTAACCAATATTAAAGGATATTAACGGTTTTTGGCTGTCTCCGTTTTTCTAAGACATTGTAAAACCCTGCTTTGTTCTACGTATATAGGGTTCTCAGGGCTTTTAGAAAACAAAAAACCGTCGACTGGGTTCGATGGTGCTTACCACAGGTTGCTCAGGACAGTTTGGGGGTTTCCAAAACGGGGCTGGCATGCTAAAATTGTCTCCTTGTATTTACTATGGCAGAATCAGCAATAACAGTTAGAGATATTAGCAAGAGCTTCGGCAAAGTGAAAGCCGTCCGCGACCTGAGTTTCGAGGTCGAGGCCAATACCTGCTTTGGCTTTCTGGGGCCAAACGGCGCGGGCAAGACAACGATGATGAAGATGCTCTACGGCAAATGCACAAGGGAGGAAAACGGCGGCGGCTCGATAAACGTTTTGGGCCATGACCCGGCGAGCAACGAACTTGCAATCAAATATCTGTCGGGCGTCGTCCCGCAGGACAATAATCTCGACGACGAACTTGACGTAATAAGCAACCTGATGGTTTATTCGCGGTTTTACGCACTACCTCGCAAGTCTGCTGTGAGCAGGATTGATTACCTGCTCACCTTTATGGAATTGTCGGAAAAGAGAGCCGCCAGCATCAAGGAACTTTCGGGCGGTATGCAGCGGCGACTGGTCATAGCGCGTGCGCTAATGAATAATCCGAAACTTTTGATACTTGATGAGCCGACGACCGGCCTTGACCCGCAGGTGCGACACTTGATATGGGACAAGCTCAGGCAGCTAAAAAGGCACGGCACGACGATTCTGCTGACGACGCATTATATGGAAGAGGCGTTTGCCCTTTGCGATACGATTCTGATTATGGATAAAGGCGCAGGCATACTTCGCGGGTCGCCGGCGGAGCTGCTGGCGAAGAATGTCGAGAAGCACGTCCTTGAAATTACCGGCAGTTGTAAACTGGATGACGCGATACTGCAAAAGGTTCGGATAGACCGCACACAGGAGACAATGCGGGTATATTGCGATGACGACCAGCTTTTGCGGCAATTAGCGGGCGGACTGAAGGACGCACATTACTTTTTGAGGCAGTCGAACCTCGAAGATGTTTTTTTGAAGGCGACAGGCAGGGCACTAAATGAAAGACAATAGAAAATATCTTTATCCGCCGCTTGCCAGCCGATTGTTCAGCGTCTGGTTCCGGCATACGCGGGTCTATACGAAAAATATTTTCAGCAACGGTCTGCCGCCGTTTCTTGAGCCGTTGCTGTTTTTGGCTGGCGTCGGTCTGGGTCTGGGCAAATACATCACCCAATCGATGGAGGGGCTTACCTATATCGAGTTTCTCGGGACCGGACTTCTTATGACGTCGGCCATGTTCACCGCGTCGTTCGAATGCACGTTCGGCACATTTATCAGGATGGAGTTCGAGAAGGTGTATGATGGTATGCTGGCTGCGCCGCTGACCGCCAACAACCTGATAATAGGGGAGATTATCTGGGCGGGGACAAAAGGATTTTTCTTTTCGTTTGCCGTATTGTGCGTGCTGACCTGTTTCGGCATCATATCTTTGCCGCGGGGTTTGCTTGCGCCGTTTGTGGGCTTTTTCACGGGGCTAATGTTTTCTGTTATGGCCCTATCGGTCACGTCATTTGTCAGGACGATTAACCATTTTAATTTTTACTTCACGGGTTTTATCTCGCCGATGTTTTTCTTTTCGGGCGTGGTATTTCCGATTTCAAATCTGCCCGCTTACATTAGACCCTTTGCCGAGGTCATACCACTTACACATTCCGTCCGGCTTACACGCGCCGTTTGTGCAGGCCAGTACCACTGGTACCTTCTGCTCGATGTGCTTTACATTATCGTATTTATTCTCGTTGTCGGCTTTTTCGCGGTCAAACGGCTCAAAAAACGGCTGGTATTTTGATTGCTTAAGTGGAAGGAGACTACCCTTCGGCTGGTTCGACAAGCTCACCACAGGCAAGCCCAGGACAGGTGTGCTTATTGTTTTGGTTTGCTGCTGTCTTTGGAGCGCAAGGTGCGGACGAGCGAATAAAAGAAGAGCGTCAGAATCGCCAGCCAGCTTACAGCCAAAAATATCCAGCCATCAAAACGCATCGGGCTGCATTCCCTCCTTCTGTTTCTGTCCTTTTTTCCGCCAGATGTGCCAAACTAAAAGAGACAAGACGCCAAAAAATATCAGTAACCCAATACGTGTCGCCAATACGAACGGGACATTTTCCTTCGGCACGTTTTTCATCAGGATTATGCCGGTCCAATCCTGCCAGAACCAGAAACCCAAAATGAAAAGCAAAAACGCAGGGGTGATGAATTTTATGATAAATCTGTATATTCGCGGTATAGTAATATCCGAGCCGACGTGCATTTCCGTCCAGGCATTTTCCATTCCGAAGACCCAGGCAAAAAGAATCGCCTCGACAGTAGCAAAAACGACAAGGCAAACATTGACGCTCCAGAAATCCAGCTCATCCAGAACCCCCCTGCCAAGAAAGAAAATGGCCGGCTGGCATAAAACGAACGTAACCAGCCCAAAGACCCAGCTTGCCTTTTTCTTCGAGAAGTTAAATTCGTCTTCCATAAAGGCGATGGCCGGCTGGGCAAGCGAAAT
>CAIYOL010000272.1 GCA_903927855.1 uncultured Planctomycetota bacterium | reverse complement strand
CAGCAGATATGTTATGGCAACAGCCCGTATCGTCAATGATACTATGCAGAGAATCGACACCGACCAGCTAATGGCTAAAGTCGAACAGGAGCTTCTCAATAGCGGCCAGGTCGTTATGACTTCCGCCGTCGGCAGCAAAACGGACCAGTTGGTTTATGACACGAGGGAAGTTAGAGATTCGGACGTCGGCGACGAGTTCGACTCGAATACTATCGCTGCCAAAGGCCAGTTGATTGCCCCTGAGTTGAGTGTGTCCGGCAAAATCTTCCAGAGAAACATCCGCTATGACAAAGACAACCAGCAGGTTGAGTATTATTTCCAGCTTCAGGTTACTAACCTCACTAACGGCTTGAGGTTCTGGCAGAATGAAACCCTCATTGGCAAACGCGGCAGTAATAAATCTGTTGCCTGGTAGTATAAAATTTCATTGTATTTTTTTTCCATAATTTAAGGGAGGCTTAAAATGAAAAAAGCATTTCTCTTTTTAACTATTTTGGTATTGGTTTCCACGCAGGCATTTTCCGCCGACCCTAATACAACTACAACCAAAACGAAAGTTGTAGAAACCAAAGGGCAGGGCGTCAACAGGGATGAGGCAATCAATAACGCCCTCAAGCAGGCCGTTGCACAGGTCAAAGGCGTCGCGGTTAGTTCCATCGATACCAATTTCCTCTATCGTTCTGCTTCGGCCGACATCGAGAAAACAGAGTCCGGCAAAAAAGTTGAGTTTGATGCAGTAGGTGTTCAGACCGGCGGAACAACCCTTAGAACCGACATGGCAGGACTGATAAAAACCTATGAGGTCCTGAACGAGAAAAAACTCGACGATGGCACCTATGAGGTAACACTGAAAGTTACGGTATACGACTACGAGTCTCCGGATAAAACCGCTCGCCTAAAACTTGCCGTAATGCCCATAAGAACACTGGCAGCATTTTACCAGTTTGGCAATATCTCAAACCCATCCTTGGACACCTCCCGCCTGTTCTCGCAGAAATTAACCGCCGCACTGGCCCAAACGAACAAGTTTGCCGTCCTCGACCGCGAATATATGCAGGAATTCGCTCAGGAAAGAAACTTCCTTCTCTCCGGTGATGCTTCTCTAGAAGAAATGTCCAAGTTCGGCGAGGCTCTCGGTGTTGACTATATGCTTGTCGGAACAATCAATAGGGCGGGAATCGTAAGAAAGGAAACGTACTCATCGGCTATTGACCGCACGATTAGCGAGTATGAGGCTCATTTCTCTTTCGAATACCGCCTCATCGTCGGCCCGACAAGACAAGTCAAATCGGCCGGTGTTCTCGATATCTCGCTTGATAAGACCGATGAAATCAAAAAGCTTGTCAGAAAGTGGGAGCCGCAGGACCTCGACTACAAGGAGATGATGGATAATTTCGTCGGAATGGCCGCAAATCAGTTGGTTGAACTTCTCATCGACCAACTCTATCCCATCCGCATCGCAAGTATCGACAAAGATGGACAGGTCATTATCAATCAGGGCGGCTCGAGAATCGCAGTAGGACAATTATTGGATATCGTCTCTCAAGGCAAAGAGCTTTTTGACGCCGACACCAAAGAATCTCTGGGCACAACCGAAACTCTTGTTGCAACAATAAGAATTGACAAGGTAATGCCGAGAATCTCCTACGCAAAGCTCGTCAATGGCGACTTGGCAAAGCTTTCTGAAGGCCTGATTTGCAGGCCGAGAAAGGCTGAAGCGGCACCTCTTGGGGGTCGTAAAAGTGAAATAGAAAGGTCTCCCGCAGGCGGCGTAAAACTCCCCTTTGATAGACCTTGACCTGTAACCAAAATCTCAAAATATTTAACCCCGTAATTTTATTGCGGGGTTTTTTTATGAAGGGGAACGATTATGAGAAGGAATACTGCCCTTAAAATTCTAAACCCGGTTTTGCTTCTGTTCTTTATCAACCAGGCGATAACGGTATTGTTCCGCGAGCATCTCTCATTTAAGACCTTCGGCCTCTTTCACAAAACCGGCGGTGCAATACTTCTTTGCCTTATTGCCCTTCACTTTATTTTAAACTTCAATTGGATAGGGGCCAACTACTTCCCCCGTCAGTAAGCTTTCTGTCGTCGTCCTTGTTTTTCCCTGCAATAAATGAAAAAAGCCCGCCGATTAAATCGGCGGGCTAAGTGTATTCCCGCAAAAGTATTGGCGGGAACTAATACATATTCGTTTTAACTTCTGTCTTAACCTTTTTAGAAGGCATTGCTTCTTTGAGCTTGGCTTCTTTTTCAGCATCCGTCAATTTGTCCCATTCAGGCGGACAATTGGGGCAGCAAAAACCGACCTTCATCCCTTTGTACATACGGGTACAGTCTTTTGGCCTGTTCGTCATATCAATCGTCTTTCCCGAAATCGGGCATCGCTCATTGACGCACGGCATCTTATCAATGTTTTCTTCCATAGACTTGTACACTGTCATCAAAAGCTTGTCTGCCTTCTCCATCTCAGTCCTGGCTGCTTTTGTATCGCCTTTATCAATTGCCTCCATGGCATTTTGTATCGCCGCCCTTGCTTCGGATACGTCTTTCATATTGGTCTCACATTTTTCAATGCACATATTTGTGCATTTACGCATATCTTCCATCGTGCACTTGGGCATTTTTTCCATTGGTATAGCTATTTTGTTCGGCTCTTCTGCTTCTTTTGCCTGT
>CAIYOL010000271.1 GCA_903927855.1 uncultured Planctomycetota bacterium | reverse complement strand
TGGTTTGTCCATCCTGGCCATGTCTGTACTGCCGGCAATCGAAATCTCATCAAGTTCTTTATAAACATCATCTGTTGTCTTTGAAACCTCCTTAGTTTTTTGCGGACTTTTTTGCGGATGTTCCTTCTCAGGCTTGTTGCGATCAGGCTGGCTTTTTCTCGATGGCGTTTTAGTCACAGCCGTACTTGGAACATACCCTTCCGCTGCCTCCCCCGCCGACTGACCTCCGGCTGTTTCCGTTGCCGGGTGTGCTTTTGCCGCCGCCGCTACCTGTTTGCTGCGCCGCTCTGAGCGATCTCCCTCACGCTCTTCCTTTTTCTCCACAGCAGCTTCACGCTTTTTTAGTGCATCTGCCTCTCTTTGACGCCCCACATATTTTTCGTGTAATGAAGGAGGAAACCACTCCTCTTTAGCAGAGGCAATCCGATAAGACCCCGGCTGCAACAGATCCATTCTCACTTCTGCATCATCAAATTGAAGCCGACGCACCTTTATCCCACCGGGCGGCAAATCATTAATATTCTCTATAATCTCAAACATTCTTTTGCGAGGGTCTATCTTGCTTCGAGGCACGGTTTGCCAATCGCTCCAACTGCCATCAGAAAGCAATTCCTGCCTTTGCAATTGCACAGATGCAAAAACTGGTTTTGCAAGGCACGGGTCACGCCAATCCTGCTGAACATCCTCACCAGCAAAACTTGCGTTAAACCTTTTACATAATCCCGCAACATCAAACTTCGCTTCCACAGTAACAAAATCAATATCATTTGGCCCACTATTATCAGGGCCATAAACATTTTTCTCACCAATCTCTACATTAGGTACATAAGCCACCGTTCTGATATGCTCAGCCAACACGTCGTTGACTTCACCAATCAACGGAATACGATACACCCTGTTATCGGCTACTTCCGGTGGATTATTAATAGGCTGCGGCAGAGCAAAACTAGTGTTAATGTCACTTATAGCTGAATCGAGCCGAGCAATAAAATCATTAACCCTCGGCTGGTATGGCGGCTTTGGCTCAGGCTTACGATTCACTTTGCTCTCCAAAGCTGCGGCCTGCTCACTTATGCGACTATCAATAGCACGAGGGTCAAACTTTTGGTTGTCATATTCGATATAATTGGGACTTAACAAAACACGGGTAATAAAAAGCCACAAACACCCGAGCCCAACAACAGCCAAAACTATCTTCTCAATATGTTCTTCAAAAAAGTTGCTGTCTTTTTTACTCATGCCTCGTATCCTGCATAACGTGCTTTTCCGCTTATTCTTTACTCAGCAATTCTTTGATCGATTCTGGTTTAATCTCATCGTAGCCGTTTTTGTTAAAAACATATTCGCAAATCAAATCCAATTCTACGACAGCATCATCGCCGTAGCGGTAGAGATTATGGGTTGCATCCTTCCGGTCAATCGACCCCACATCACTCTCTAAAATCGTTATCTGGTTATGCTTGAAAACTTGTTCTTGCTCCTCACCGGAAAATCCCCTGAACCTATGCTGTTTAGCACTACAAAGCTGCTGCATAAACGGCAAAACCGCCTTCGTCTTAACCACAACACCAACACTAAAATGCACGACATCAATATCATTATTGCACAATCTTCCTGTGTAAGGCTATATAGGCTCCCCTTTAATCGAAACAACATAACTAGGCCCTACAGCCGTAACCGTCAGTTTTTTACCGGCCACCGTCTTGTTGCCCCCCACAGCAAAACTTACATACAGAAGCCTTTTCATCGGCGATGTGAAAACGCTATTCGATCCGTAATTCAGAGCATCTACCGTATCGAAAACGTCTTCGATGACCCAATAAGCCAACTGCCAATACCAGCAATCTTCAACCGCCGTGTCCATCCCTGTATATTCATATTGTTCCCAGAATTCGTATCCGCTCAAATCCAGCGGGTTAGCATAAACATGCGCAGACAGTGCTTTCTCTCGGCAAAGAACCTCCGTTATCGTAGCGTCAACCTCGCTCGACCTTCCCCCCTTTCCCATGCCAAAATCCAAACCCCGACGAGAAGATGGTAAACTGGAGCTCTGCAAACCTTTCTGCAGCTCGGCATCCGTGGGACAATCAAGTGCATTTGCCTGAGCAATCAGTTTATCTATCCCGCCGCGATATCGCTGGCCAAATTCCTTGAAAATCAACGTGGAGGTATCCTTCGGTTTAGGAAATATTTTATAACTTAATAACGGCCTTTCGCTGCTTTGCTTGGCTAAAAGTACCGTCTGATTAGCATCTCTCTCATAAGCCTGCTGATACTCCTGCTCAACCTCCCACTGGTCACGGGAAACGGTACTTCCGATTATAGATTGAACTCTTCTGCCTACAGAAACACTTTCATTTTCCATCCGTTCCTTTAGCTTACTGCTCATCAATTGGGTAGGTATAAAAAGAAGTACTGCAACCAGAATTATAATAACCGGCAGTATCAGCGATGAATAATTCCCAAGAAAACTTAATTTCTGTATAAGGCCTTTAAATTTAGAGATATCCATTTCAACTCACCAATCTATAATCTATATCTGCTCTTTAGATCCTCTACTGTGTCGTTTCTCCAGTCAAAATGCCTTTATAACCTCAGAAACTAATCTACTAAACTAACCTCACTGCCCCCTCGGCGTTTGTCCGTCCCCGCCGTACTCTTAGTTTTTTCAGGATTCTTAACATCCGCAGTTCCAGTTCCCTTAGCCGCCCCAGCTCCCTTAAACTCTTTCGGTGCATCTTTCCAAGTAAATTTAACATCTAATTTGAACCAGTGGTCATTGCTTTTATAAACAACTTTGCCGGACCTGTCGGTTTCCTTTTTTCCCTTCTCGTCCAGTTCGGCGACCTTACTGATAATCTCCCTTGTCATTGGGTCAATCAAAATCCGTTCCTTCTCATCTCCACTCTCAGCCCTTCTTGCTTTTTCAAATTCGACATCTTCAATCCCTACCTTTACAGGCATTGTAGTGTCCAAATCTACTTCACCTGTTTCCAACTTGAAATGCTTAATATTGGCTTTTTTGTACAGTTCAAATGGACTGTTCCCGTCAATAATATCGTCAAGATGCAACAGTCGAGTAACAACTCCCCATTTATTCGGATCGTCTTCCACTCCGACAGGGTCCATCAAGTCGAGGTAGTCTTTATAG
>CAIYOL010000270.1 GCA_903927855.1 uncultured Planctomycetota bacterium | reverse complement strand
GGATGTCGACAAATTACATCTGCCGACATCCCCAAACTACTAAGGCCTTATGACTCTTGACGTTTTGAAATCAACAAGCCGCCAAGAGCCAGCAACACCATCGTCGCCGGTTCAGGAACACAATTTAAGTCGTCCATCGCAAAATATGTCGGAGTATTCATACCGAAAACGCCGGTATCACTGGAGCTAAGGCTAAACTTCAGGCTCTTGACCACACCTAAAGAACTCAGGTCAACATATTCCCAATTATCAACGATGTAATCTTCACTATTGTCTTCGAAACTATAATCAGCCAGGTAAAATTTAACTGTGTTGGTATCGGCTCCCGAAGCATTTTTGCCGGTGATAGTCAACAGGAACCAGTCAGGGTCGTTACCGCTCGGACCGCCGAATTTCTTGGCGGGGGCATAACCATCTTTCATCGCAAGATACGCATACGTGGTATTGGTAAAATATGCACCGGATACCATACAGCCGGCCGCGGTGTTCGTAAAAGTCAGGGATGTGGGAATCGGCTCGTATGTTCCCCCCATAAAGTCAAGCGAAACATAAGAAACACCATAATTGTTGGAATTGAATCCACCGCCGGTTATAGCGCTGTATTGATTAGTGTACCCCGGCGTAGTGGTATCAGTTCTGTTGGAATATGCCCAGCCGTCCCAGCTATAATAACCGCCGCCCCAGTCTGTGTAGTTATTGTTGAACCACGCCGGACCACTCTGGAAGCCGCCTGAACCATCTGAGCCATTCCAGTAGGATTCAGGCGCCAAACTTAAATCATCGAAATTGGCGATGTCGGCACCGGCAATACCGGCAAAAATAAATACCAAAATTAAACTCATCATCCTTCCCGAAGCCATAGTTTTCTCTCCTTTTTAAATTCAAAAAAGCTGCAAATTTCTTTTCAAAACCTCTTGCTCTTGTTTTTCGTTTTTTTCTCCTTTCATTTCTGTCCGGCCCTAACCGCGAGGGCGCCAACAAAAAAACCGCCGTTCCCACGAAGGAAACGGCGGTTCTGAAATCAAACAACAAAATCTGAAATTAAAAACAGATGCACCGTGTTCCAAATCGCGAGAACACCGAAAATGCGTAACTGGCCACAGGCAGGTTTTCTGACTTGCGTCCTGCCGAAAGACTCCTTCCCATCCATACATTGCGGACAGTGGTAAAATGTCTCTCGGTTTTCCCCCCATGCTTTCTTGCGAAAGCAAGAATGGGGGGAACAGACGCTTACAGCGGCGCGACCGCCGCGGATTTTAACCGCGTTCCCATTTGATTATCCCGAAGCACAAAGCTTCAGAACCTGCAGTCAGGATATTTCGTTTTCAAAGAGCAATCTGTCAGATTTTTATCAGGCTGTCTTATACTCTTCAAGCAAAAAATAAAAATTTTTAATGCCTCAGGTAAATAATAATACCAACCAGTATCAAAATAGCCGCCGTGCACACCCCCACCGCTATTGTAAAGACCCACATAAAGCTTTTGCGCTGACTGGAAATGATGTATTTAAGATACCTGTCGCTGGCGGCAAATGTTTTACTCATCTGCATAATGCCTTCGGTCTGCCCGATAGTGCTCTGGTTTAGTTTTCCCAGCGTCTCGTTAAACTTGTTAAGGCCCTCGGTCATTTGCACATCGACATCGGCTGCAGCGGCGAGCTGATGGTCAATATTGGTTAAAGCATCGGTTTGCTTGGCGGTTTCGGTCGGAATTTTTTCTACCGTTTCCACAAACCCCTGTTCCATCATGGCTGTTGCTTTTAACTGCCCGAGCAGCTGCTCTGTCAGCTGCTTTTGATTTTCCACAACAGATGGAAAGCTTTCCAGCAACTTGGGCAGTTGTTCAATCCGCTTCATTAATTCCTCACTATGAGCGGCCTGGCGGTTCAGATGATTGTTGATGCCTTCCAGCTGCTCAACGAGCTTGTCGAAACCGGCCTGCAGCTTTTCGAGCGACTGTGTTTTATCCATCGGGGGAACCATTTTGACCAAAACCTGACTGCTTTCAGCAGGTTTCTCCGCAACAGCGGGTCCAGCCGATGCGACGCCATGGCTGATTAGTCCTTCGTCATCTATCTCCAGCTGATAATCCGCCGACCTGGATGGCTTGCGGGTCTCTAACCAGCTGCTTGCTTTTGACCAGAATTCCTTTAAAGTCATTTTCCAAATCCCCAAGTATACTGGTTGAATGGTTAAACAGTTACCAGTTACCATTAAAAGGTTTTCATGCTGCAATTTCAAGTTATTTTTGCTACCATTATCTTATGCAAATCAATACGATAATAGAAAAAGTAAGCAGATGAAACTAATCACATTTAAGAAAAACACATCCATTTGTGCCGGCGTACTAACTTACGAAGGCATTGTAGATTTAACCGGCGATTTTCAAAGTGTAAAACACATAATCGCCGGCGGCCCCGAAGCTATCAAGAAAATCCGCCCCATTATTGACAAATGCACAAAATTTATTGACCCTTCTGCAGTAAAACTTTTAGCGCCGGTCCCGGACCCGCCCAAAATCCTCGCACTTGCAGGAAACTACAGCGAACACATTACCGAAGTCGGCCTTACGCTCGGCCTGTCGGACTCACCCCGCAAAACGACCGTGCCCAGACCTTTTCTTATGCCGCCGACAGTGGTAATCGGCCACAACGAAGAAATTCCCTGGCCTGCTTACAGCGAGCAAATAGATTATGAAATCGAGCTTGCCGTTGTCATTGGAAAAGAAGTGAAATACATAAGTCCTCAGAAAGCAAAGGAATGCATCGCCGGCTACACAATCGCCAACGATGTCTCAGCGCGCAGTGTAACTTTTGCAAAGGGCAGAAAAAAACGCCCGTGGGACGAATTTTATGACTGGCTCAACGGCAAGTGGGCTGACGGCTTCCTGCCTATGGGACCATGTATTGTAACATCCGATGAGATTGAAAATCCGCAGGACCTGCAAATGACGCTTAAAGTCAACGGCGAAATTCGTCAGAATGCAAATACG
>CAIYOL010000269.1 GCA_903927855.1 uncultured Planctomycetota bacterium | reverse complement strand
TTGGACGAACCTGCGCGTTTGATGCGAAAATTATGGGGTTTTCGGAGGTACGGTTTTGGATAAGTCGTTGTTGCTAAAGGGATAAAAAAAATTTGGATTTTGTCGTTTTGGGTGTGCAGGTAGATGCGTTTTTGATTGATTTTTCCATTACTATGCTGATGAAATAAAAATGCGCAGGCGACCCTTTTTTCTTGATTTTTAGGGGATATTGTGGTAGAGGATAATTAAAGGATTAAGCTATTTCCGGAGGACATAAAAATGAGGAAGTCGGCATTTACCATAATATTGTTAGGGGGTATTGTTCTATTCACAGGCGCGGCAACAGCTACGGAACGGCACGTGCCGAGCGGGTATCCAACGATTCAGGCGGCAATCAACGCGTGCAGCAGCGGAGACAGAGTGCTTGTCGCCGACGGCGTATATACAGGAACCGGCAACAGGGATATTGATTTTATGGGCAAGGCCATTACAGTGAAAAGCGAAAATGGGTCTGAGAGCTGCATAATTGACTGTGAAGGTACTTACGTGAACAATCATCGCGGCTTTTATTTCCGCAATGGAGAAAGCCGAAGCTCAGTTTTGGAGGGTTTCACTATAACTAATGGCTACGTTGTTGTTATGTGTGAAGCAGGAGCAGGCATTTACATATCCGGGGCGTCGCCGACGATAAGAGGTTGCATCATAATTAATAACTACGCGGAATTAGAGATGGGGTCTCTGTGTTACTGCTACGGAGGCGGAATCTATATAGGCTGGGAGAGCAATCCGTTAATCACCGACTGCGTCATCAGTGATAACTCAACAGATGGCAGCTGGGGAATGGGAGGAGGAATTTATTGTGAGGTCTCGGAATTTACGCTTCGTAACAGCATCATAAGTAATAATACCGCTGCTGAGGGTGGCGGTATTTGCTGTGCATATGGCAATTCAACAATAGACAACTGTACCATTGCAGATAATTTGCCAGGAGGTATTCTCCTCAGAACATATGATGAATCACCCATAACAACTATTGCTAACAGCATTATATGGGGTAATTCGCCCAACCAAATATATGCCAATGATATTACAAAGATTCTCACTACATACAGCGATATTTCAGGGGGCTGGACAGGAACAGGGAACATAAATATTGACCCTTGTTTTGCAAACCCAGGCAGCGGCGATTATCACTTGAGGTCACAGGCAGGCAGGTGGGAGCCGAATAACTGGGTAACGGATGCGGTAACAAGTCCGTGTATTGACGCGGGCGACCCGAATTCGGACTGGACGGCTGAATTGTGGCCGCACGGCAAAAGAATAAATATGGGCGCTTACGGCGGAACGCCAGAGGCGAGTATGTCCCTGTCAACTGTCGGCAACATAGCCAATCTTGATAATGACCCCTGCGATACGGTCGATTTTAATGACCTTAAGTTATTCGTGGGAAAATGGCTTGACGAAGAAGTTTTGCTGCCTGAAGACCTTGACAGAAACGGAACTGTCAATTTTGTCGATTACGCAATTTTTGCGCAGCAGTGGTTGAGCACTTCTGCCGAGCCAGGCATCGAATATCAAATATCTTCCTGCGAAGGGATGGGGATGAGTTCATTAGGGGTCGGACTGTTGGATGAGACACGCTTTACTGTTACAGTTGAGGGCAGGTATATCCATTTCGAAGATACGATGTCAGCCAACTGCTGCGCCAAGAAACTCTGGCTGGATATGACAGTAACGGGTAATCTGATAACGATTAACGAAAACGAATCGGGAGGATATTGTTATTGTACATGCAATTACCCTGTAACGGCGACACTGGGGCCTTTTGAGCCGGGGACTTATACTTTACGGGTTTATAATCATAGTTTGATTGGAAGCACAACGGTTGTCATAGAGTAACAAAATCCTAAAAAAACACAGGGCATAAATTAAATTCGTGTTGTTGAACAACGGGCTGTGGGCATAAAGCTCACAGCCCTTTTTCGTGGCAGTATTGACCATCGGTATAAAGCCGGTAGGGGGCAAGACGGCGGGCATTTCTTGACATAAGGGGTTTTGGGCCACAGAGGGCACAGAGATTTATAATTGTTGCCGCAAATCCGACTTCGCTAATCCTCCTTCGATAAATCTATGGAGGACGGGCAAGCTACGCCGGACAGGAAGGCACAAAAGGACACAAGTTCAAAAAATGGTGGCTGTCTCCATCTTTAATTGTTTTTTCTCGCATCCAACTCTGCTTCGGCCATTCTAAACCAAGAATCAGATCGATGCAATACATCCTTAACCATATCATCAATGGCACTAATAAAATTATCTGAAAGAAAATCCTTTGGCACGGAATAGTGTTTTTCAGCGTAGCGAAGGTCAGCTGCCCAAAGCACAGTTTTAAATCCTGATGCATCTAAGTTTTTTGACCGATCGTCCCACCAAACGATGTTTTGTTTTCCGGATTGCCTCTGAGATACCGTCAACGTCACATCAACCATATGGTTGCTGTTTATAAGCCTAAAATCTACACCTCGTAAATAATCAGAGCCGGTATGTAGATATCGGGAACCCCAAGATTCATTGTCTTTACTAAATCTTGACCATGAATTTCCAAAATAAGTTTCGACTGCGTCACTAACAGCTTGGTGAAATCTCAATTTTATTGTCTTAGTGCTTCCAGGCATTGGACCATTATAATATTATCTATTTTATTTCCGGCCAATCAGAATCAAAGGTATATTCTACCCAATCTGTGTGCAAACAAAATGACCATCGATTGTTTGATATGGATTTGCAGTCAAAACCTATAATACTCCATGGATATCCAATATCATCATCGTGGGTTTCCCTGGAAAGATTATGCACATTGTTGAACTTTGCTTCGATTAGTGCATTACTGTCCGGTGTTACTTTATCGTTGGAGTTAATCTGAGGCGCGAGTTTAAGCAGGATATAATCATTTGTAGCAACAAAGTTGGTGATTAAATGTGCCCGGTTTTGGCCCCGAAACAATGCGTCTTCAATCTCTGTTAAGGATGGCTTTTGTTTTCGCTTAAATAAGTTCCACATTAGATTAACGGATTGTCATTACATAAAATATATAACAATATACGCCTATTCCTAGACTGATTTTATGCATAGGTTATAGCCAAAGCAACAAGAAATTGGTCGTCGGACAATTTGCCAGACGTTGGGTAAATAACCCCGTCATTAAAATGACGGGGCTAAACGTATGTGGCGGACATTTCTTGACATTAAGGGCTTGCGGGCATAGTATTTAGGTTATGGTGAAACGGATTGCGATTCTGGGTTCGACTGGCTCGATTGGCAAAAATGCGCTGCGAGTGATTGAATCACTCGGTGAGGGATATGAAGTTGCAGCACTAAGCGCACACAGCCGAGTGGAACTGCTGGCTGAACAAGTCAGGCGTTATAAGCCGAGGTTTGCGGCGATTACGAACGCTGATTTTACAGAAGAGTTTCGCGGGCTGGTCGGGGATTTGGACGTTGAGGTTTTGGCTGGGCCGGAAGGGCTGGCGGAGATTGCGCAACTTGAGGAGGTCGATATAGTTCTTACGGCGGTTGTCGGAGCGGCGGGGCTGCCGGCGGTGCTTTCGGCGGCAAAGGCGGGCAAGACGTTAGCGATAGCCAATAAAGAGCCGTTTGTGATTGCGGGAGAACTGCTTACGCAGATTGTAAAGAAGAGCGGCAGCGTTATTTTGCCGGTAGACAGCGAACATTCAGCGATTTTTCAGGCAATGCAGGCTGGCAAACATGATGAGGTCAGTAAAATCATTTTAACGTCTTCGGGCGGGCCGTTCAGGAAGATGAGTCCGGAGGAAATTGAAAATGTGACGCTGGAGCAGGCACTTTCGCATCCTGTGTGGGACATGGGGCCGAAAATCACCATCGACTCGGCGACTATGATGAACAAGGCACTTGAGGTCATCGAGGCGCACTGGCTTTTTGATATGCCGGTCGACAAAATAGAAGTTCTGGTCCATCCGGAATCAATAGTTCATTCACTTGTTGAATTTGTGGACGGCTCAATGATAGCGCAGTTAGGCAAGCCGGATATGTGTCTTCCGATTCAATATGCGTTGACGTACCCAGCGCGCGTTGCCGGTATTGCAGAGCATCTACAGCTTGACGAATTAGGCAAGCTTACGTTTGAGAAGCCAAATATGGAGACGTTTCGTGCGCTATCATTAGGTTATGAGGTTGCGCGAACAGGGGGGACGGCGGCGGTTGTTTTTAACGCTGCGAATGAGGCGGCGGTGGGGGAATTCTTAGCGGGCAGAATTAAATTTGTCCGTATAGTGGAGCTAATCGAGCATTGTCTGAACAAACATAAGGTTAAAAGACAAGTGTCACTTGAAGAACTTCTCGAAGCAGACGGATGGGCGAGAAGAGAGGTCGAACAAAGAGCACGAGAACACAAGAGCGTAAGAGCATAATAGGAATTATAGTTTAAGGGTTGTTTAATGTCTAAAACTAAGGGAGCGTTAGAGCAGTATATGTATGCGGTTTTGTGGGCAGCTGTTATTGGGGGAGTTATTTATTTTGCGGTCCGAAATATCAGCGCTTTCGGCAATCTTATTTTGGTCGCAATTGGATTTGGGGCGTTTATTTTAGTCCACGAATTCGGGCATTTTCTTTTAGCCAAGCTCTGCGGGATAAAGGTAGAGGCGTTTTCAATCGGCTTTCCTCCTATATTGGCGGGCATTTTGCGAACCGAGAGGGGCCTGCGTATTCGTATTTTGCCGCAGTTTTTTCCCAAAGGAGACGGGTCAGATGACGGCAGGTTAAGTTTTACCGTCGGCAAGAAGATGCACCAGCCGGGCGAAACCGAATATCGCATCGGAGTAATTCCGTTTGGGGGTTTTGTCAAGATGCTTGGTCAGGAAGACGTCGGCCC
>CAIYOL010000268.1 GCA_903927855.1 uncultured Planctomycetota bacterium | reverse complement strand
ATGTTTTAAGTATACCTATCGGAACAGTTAAAAGCAGATTACACACAGCCGTTGGACGGTTCAGCAAAGACTGGAAAACAGCATTTAGGAGCAAAAAAGCCAAATGACCGAGCTAAATAACCAGCAGAAGCAATTATTATTTGACTACTGCTTAGGTTTGACCTCCGAAGAAGTAACTGCCGAAGCCGAACAGTTGATAGCCTCAAACAAGCAAGCCGCCGAGATTCACTCAAAACTCAAAAACGCACTTTCACCACTAAAAACCCTGGAATCTGACCTTTGCCCGGATGATTTAGCAGAGGGCACGATTTGGCGGCTGAAGAACGTTGCGCGTTCAAGCCAGCTTCGGCTTGAGCAATTGCTTGCCGATGAACAGACCAGAAGCATTACTGATAAGAGACGCTTCTGGAAGAACATAGGTGAAATAGTAGCGGCTGCGGCAGTGATAGTGTTTGTCGCGGGGGTCGTAATCGCTCCTTTGAATTTGGCCCGTCAAAAATCATGGCAGCAGGCCTGCCTGATGCAATTGAAGCAAATCGGGCAAGGCGTAAATTCCTACAGTGATGACCACGAAGGCCACCTGCCTGCTGTTGCCACTGCCACGGGCGCCCCTTGGTGGAAGGTGGGCTATCAGGGCAAAGAAAATCAGTCTAATACTCGGCATGTATTTCTTTTGGTGAAAGGCGGCTATAATAAGCCGGCCGATTTCATCTGCCCCGGCAAAAGCCAGCGCCTGACAGCGCAGTTAGACCCCTCACAAGTACAAAACTCTAACGATTTCCCCTCCCAAAAATACGTAACCTACAGTTTCAGAATAAGATGCAACAAAGCCGGAGAGGCAAATCCACAGGGGCGAAAAGTGCTGGCAGCAGATTCGAATCCGCTTTTTGAGAGTTTGCCTGATGATTATTCCAAGCCATTAAAGCTCGAACCAAACATAGACTCATTAATTCTTAACAGCACCAATCATAACAACCGCGGCCAAAACGTCTTGTATTGCGACGGCAGCACAGAGTTCGTAAAGTCCCGTCAAATAGGCACTTCGGCAGATGATATATACACACTGCAAGACACCGATACATACAAAGGTGTTGAGGTGCCATCCTGCGAAACAGACGCTTTTCTCGCACCATAATTCAATTCACCACCGGCATTCATCAAATATTCATTCGTTAATTTAGGTGAGATTTTGTCGAGCAAATCACATCGTAAAATAGCGTTAAATGGGTCAACGGCGCTATTATACGAGCAAAGATGGCAAAATTGCGAAACGTGTTAAAACTATAGGTAAACTTGTGAAAAACATATCGAAACGTGTCTGAAATGTGTCTTTTTTTTGCGAAAAAAGTGTCGAAAAGTTGTGAAACGTAGTGAAATTTAGAAAAAGTTTGGAGGTTATGAAGCTCCCAGCTTTTTGGTTCTGTCATTCATACCAGGTTGTCTGTCCGAGCCAATCTTCAACAAGCAAGGCAAGGTCATCTGTATCAATCAGGCCATCACGATTGAGGTCACCGGGCTGCTGGTCGGCAGAATTGAGCCAGTCGAGCGCCTGATAGGCGAAATCAGTCATATTAACAAGACCGTCGTTGGTTATATCTGCAAGAAGCGCCCAATCATAAGGCGGGATACTTGCTTCGGCAGTGCCGCCGAAGGCGCCCATATCGATGCGGAGGTTCTGTCCCCACTCATTATTCGGGTCGTCGGGGACGGAAAGCAATTCGTCACGGAGCGGTGAGCCGGGATTGCCGGCATCTATACAGCGGCTGGTGACATCGTCATAGGTCCAGCGGCTGCGTTTGGTGTCCCAACTCCAGCCTTCGCTCTTCAAATGATAATCGTTAGCATCTGTGTCAACAAAATAGGGGTCGGCATCGATATTGCCGAGGCCGGGCCAGCCGCCCTGAACATCGGAGTAACTAACAATTGCCCTGCAATTAGGTTCGTCGCCTATCTGCGGATTGGCGGGAGCAGTATTGCCCCAGAAAATACAGTTGGTGATTATCGGATAGCAATCAACGTAGTCATTCAAGCCGCCTTTCCCGGCGGTTGCCCAATTGCCGCTGAAAGTGCAATTGGTTATCACTGGAGAACTGGAGTTTACGTTCGATATAGCCCCACCATAACCTGCGGAGTTATTAAGGAATGAGCAATTAGTCAACGTAGGATTGCTGTGTCCCCAGTTTCGCAAGCCACCTCCATTACTGCCTGCATAGTTCGAAGTAAAACTGCAGTTGACCAGTGTCGGACAGCTCGCTCCCTCATTCGATACACCGCCGCTGTCATATCTTGCCCCGTTTCTGAAGAACGTGCAGTTACTTATATACACAGTGCTATGGTGATTGCATATCGCCCCACCCATTTCTGCAGAGTTTTCAACGAACGTACAGTTGTTAATTTTGCAACTTGATTCAACATTAAGCATTCCGCCGCCGTTGGATGTGGGCCATACGCTAACGGTGTTGGCATTGCCAGCGGTAATAGTAAAGCCATCGAGGATAGCTGTAGCATCGGTATAACTGCCGGTTACCACGTGATAGCTGTTTTCGGCTCTTGTCGGCTCAGTCAGTAAATAACATGGGTCGACGAGAACCGCATCATCGCCAACCAAGTCGCCGCTGAGGAAGGTTACGTATGTGTCAGGGTCTCGGCTTCCGCCGCCTGTGTGGAAGCCGCCGTAGATTACTACGCCATTTTTAAGCTGGAAGGTCGCAGTTCGGTCGCCGGTGCCACTGGGATATAGATTATTCGCATCAGGTTTATAAGTGCCCTGAGCCACCCAAATCACATTGTTTGATTCGGCTACAGTCATGGCATCCTGCAGGTAGTTATAGGCATCGGTCCAGCTTGAGCCGTTGTTGGCGCCTGTGGCGTGGGAGTCAACGTATAGAAGAGGAGACGGGTACTCGAAGGCTCCCATATCGACAATGACGGTAGTGTTGCCGTCACCATCTGCGAAGCGGTTTCGGCCATCGAGGTCGGTTGTAATACCGACCGGCACCGCGGCGTTGTTACCAGCATCGATGCAGGGTGAATCCGGCGAGAGGCGCAGATTGTCGTCTTCCGTGCCGGGAATGTTATCAGGACCATCAGCATCAATGAATAATGGGTTGGCATTGATGTTGCCGGTTCCTGCCCAACCGTCCTGAACGTCGGAGAAAGTAACGGCTGGAGAGCTTGCCTCATCATTATATATCTGCGGCCCGTTTGGTGCGGTATTGCCCCAGAGTATGCAGTTGACTACTGTCGAGTTGCTGCCAATGTTGTACATTCCGCCGCCAATGTTCGCTGAGTTACTGCTGAAGGTGCAGTTGGTTATTGTCGGGCTTTTATACTCATTATAAATCCCGCCACCGCTGTCGGATGCCGAGTTACCGCTGAATGTGCAGTTGGTTAGAGTCGGGCTGCTGTCGTAGTTACTCATCCCGCCGCCGGAACTGTTTGCCGAATTTCTGCTGAATGTGCAGTTGGTTATTGTCGGGTTGCTGAAGTAGAAATTGTACATCCCACCACCGTTGTATGCCGAGTTGCCTGTGAATGCGCAGTTGGTTATATTCGGGCTGCTATCCTCGTTAAATATCCCGCCGCCACCACCGTTGGATGCCGAGTTACCGCTGAAGGTGCAGTTGGTTACGGTCGGGCTGCTGGATTCGTTGTACATCCCGCCGCCGTCTTGGGTTGCCGAATCGCTGCTAAATGTGCAGTTGGTTACTGTCGGGCCACTGTATTCTTGGTTGTACATCCCGCCACCGTAGAATGCCGAGTTGCCTGCGAATGTGCAGTTGATTATTGTGGGGCTGCTGTAGGCGTAGTTGAACATCCCGCCGCCGCCGTAGTCAGCCGAGTTCCCGCTGAAGGTACAGTTGGTAACTGCCGGGCTGCTGGAGAAGTTGTGTATCCCGCCGCCCTGGGACGCCGAGTTACCCGCAAATGTACAGTTGGTTATTTTCGGGCTGCTATTATAGCAGAGGATAGCACCTCCATTATCTCCGGAACCATTTATAATGGTAAAGCCGGCGAGGACGGAATTGGCGTTTTCGCCGCTGATGAAGTTAAAGCCACGGCCAACGTGGTTACAATCAATAATTGTCTTAGCGACAATGCATGGGTCTGTTGGGTCAATGCTTCGGACTGTAATAGCTTTACCGAGGAAATCGATATCGCGGTTTCCTGTGCCGGTGTATCTGCCGGGGAAGACGAAGATATAATCGCCGTTGCTGGAATAGTTGATAGCCACCTGAATGTTATTAAAATCATAAGGCCAATCGTTATCAACGATGATTATTTCCGCAAAGCAGGGAACGGACAAAAGCAGGCAGATAAAGACAAGAATCAATTTTTTCATAACACTCGCCTCTTAAAAATCAGACGCTGATTTCGCAGACAGGTTTGGCTGCGGAGTTTCAGTACTCCGGGAAATCCTTCATCCAGGGCGCGGCTTCATCCCAAGCGGCTGCACAGGCCTGCTTGTTTCCGCCGAAGCCGCATATAGTCCACGGGCCGCAGGTGTCGAACGTTCGACTGTGTTTGAGTGTATATATTTCCTTAAGGCCAACTTTGCGGGCGGAGAAATCCAAGAAAACGGCGTTGATGTATCCTGTATGTCGATTGATGCATATCAAGTGCATTTCAGGGGTGGAATAGTCACCATCATACGAGGGCGGTTCGGCGGTGGAACTTGCATAATAATTTAAATACATAGAATCCATAAGCACCGGGACTTGAGCGGCACCTTTTGCACCAGCCCGCCTCCAGAAATCTGGGTTTGTTCCATATGTACCACCTTTCATATTCACAATGAAGCGATTAAGGCCATAGCTGCCGGTGAAATGCCCGTCACGGACGCTATTCGTACTAACGTCATATTCTCTTTCTCCTGCCATTGGACAATCCGGCAGGGGTCTATACGAACCCATATCGTAGTTCCAAGTGCCAAACGTGCCCGTGTCAATATCGGGCTTATCGGCCGTCGGACAGAAGCGCATCATTTTATCTACGTAGTACGGCTTATAGGTGTACGGCCACATCTTTCTATACCCTGCATTGGTCCCGATTTCCCTACTATGGAAGAAGCCATCGTTGTCGGCGGTGTAGGCCTGAAAAATCTGTCCCCATTTATGAAGATTGGAGAGGCAGACGGTCGCCTGGGCACGTTTTCTGCCGCCTTTGCCAACGGCTGCGATATTGACCAAGAGAAAAGAGATACAAATCAAAGCAACGACAAGGTCTTTTTTTGTAAACGCAGTTTCTGGTTTCATAATTTCTTTACTCCTGAGCTAACCATTTATCCGCCAGTTCCGCGAGGTCGGCATAATTGACATATAAATCCCTGTCTATGTCGCCAGTGTATCT
>CAIYOL010000267.1 GCA_903927855.1 uncultured Planctomycetota bacterium | reverse complement strand
GGGATGGCGTGATAATAACATTATTAGGCAATATCGAGTTTCCCAATGAGACGGAGCTTGTTCTACAAAAAGGCGGGGAAGGCATAGGGTTATACCGAACGGAGTTTTTATATCTCAACAGGCCGACCGAACCTACAGAAGAAGAGCATTATCAGGCTTATGCTGAAACCGTACGGGTTTTCAAGCATCGGCCGGTCACTATAAGAACCTTGGACCTTGGAGCAGATAAATATACACAAAGCAAGCGTTTTGCTCCTGAGCCGAATCCATTTCTGGGGCTCAGGTCGATTAGGTTCTGCCTGCAGAACCTTACGATGTTCAAAACGCAATTACGCGCAATTTTGCGGGCCTCGGTTCTCGGCGAGGTGAAGATAATGTTTCCGTTGATTACACACCTTCAGGAATTGATGCAGACGAAGATGATTTTACGAGATGTTATGGAAGACCTTGATGAGGAATCTATAGAGTACAATAGAGATGTTAAGATAGGTGTGATGATTGAAACACCGTCTGCGGCTTTGACGGCTTTTACACTTGCAAGAAATGTCGATTTTTTCAGTATAGGAACGAATGACCTTGTTCAATATACTCTGGCAGTCGACAGAGGCAACGAACTGGTTTCCACGCTATATTCAGCGGTGGACCCTGCGGTGCTGCGGCTTATCAGGACGGTCATTCAAGATGCGCACAAGGCACAGATAGAGCTTAGCGTCTGCGGAGAAATGGCCTCTGAGCCGGAGTATATTATGCTGCTGCTGGGGATGGGAGTGCGGACGATTTCACTTACTCCGCCGATGATACCGGAAATAAAACAAATTATTCGCTCAGTTACAATAGAAGACTGCAATAACGTGGCCAGAGAAGTGCTTAGTATGAATTCAGAAAGGCAGATTTCAAATTATCTGCGTGACGTTACGAGAACAATTTTGCCCGAAGCTTTCTGATTAGAGATTAGGGAGACAGACGTATAACCGTTTCAAACGAAACTATACTGGTACTGGTTGAATTCAAGGTTCGTGGTAATCTGAGATTCTTATCGCACGCTGAAACAGTCAGGGTCTTTCAGCGGGCTTGCGTCCGAGCAGATATAAAAGTGCTGTATAGTGAAGGATTCAATCCTCGTCCGAAGCTGTCCCTGCCGCTGCCAAGAACTGTGGGAATTGAAGTGGATGACGATTTGCTGTGTTTTCGGATGGAGATCGCATCGCAGGAAAGCGATTTATGCGATTCAGTCAAAGCCGGGCTTTCGGAGCAATTACCCGATGGTGTTGAGCTGCTCGCAGTCAGGACGGCAAAAGCAAAGACCCCGATTCAGCCCTGTCAGGCAGCATATTTGCTGGCGGTGCGGAAAGAATATCTGGACGAAAAGTTAAAAAGCAGGATTAAATCTTTGCTGGCAAGCGAAAATCTTAATCTCCGGCGGCAAATGGGGCCCGAAAATTCAAAATTCAAAAACATAGATGTCAGGCCTTTCCTAAAATCGATAGAATTAGACGATGCCGTCATAACTGTCGAGTGCAAAATCAGTTTGACCGGCTCGATACGCCTTGACGAGATTCTGGAGTTGCTGGAACTGGACTATGGTATGCTGTCGGCTCCAATTAGACGAACGAGAGTACAATGGCAAGAAGGGTAAAACAATGTCAAGAGAGATGCTTATAAATGTTGCTGAGAGTGAAGAGTGCAGGGTAGCGATAGTTGAAAACGGCTCACTTGAAGAGCTGTATGTAGAAAGGGCCAGCGCCAGCAGTCACGTCGGCAATATTTACAAAGGAAGGGTAGTAAACATTGAATCCGGCATACAGGCGGCATTCATAGACTGCGGAACAGGGAAAAACGGTTTCCTTCATATCAGCGACCTGCACCCCCGTTATTTCGCCGGCGCTGACAGTGACTCTACCGAAAGCGTCGGCCGGAGAAAAGCATTGAAGGAAAGGCTGCCTATCCAGAATTGTCTTCATAAAGGCGATGAACTTATCGTTCAGGTAACAAAAGAAGGAATTAACACCAAAGGGCCGACCCTCAGCACATATCTTGCTTTGCCGGGCAAGTTCCTAGTTATGATGCCGTGGATGCGAAAGCTCGGGATTTCTCACAAGATTGAAGACGATAACGAGCGGGTGAGACTACGACAAATTCTTGATGAAAGCAGGCCGCCTAAGGGGATGGGCTTTATTATCCGAACAGCAGGCCAAGGGTGCTCAAAAAGGGATATTCAAAATGATTTGAGGTACCTTAAACGATTATGGACTGCTATCGAAAAACGGATAGAAACCGAAAAGGCACCGGGTGGGATTTACCAGGAATCCGACTTGGTTACTCGAACGCTTAGGGACGTTCTCAACAGCAAAATAGACAAGATAATATGTGATTCGGAAAATGTTGTCCGAAAGATTAAGGATTTTCTTTCGATAGCAACGCCGCGATTGAGACAAAACGTAATATATTACGACAGCAAGGTTCCGCTGTTTCACAAATACCGAATCGAGGACGAAATCGCTAAAATTCAGTCTCGCACTGTGGCCCTTAAAGGCGGCGGCTCAATTGTAATCGAACAAACCGAAGCGCTGGTGGCGATAGATGTCAACAGCGGCCGGTACCGCAAGGGACAGGGCGCCGAGCAAACCGCTTTCAAAACCAATATGGAAGCGGCACCGGAAATAGCCCGGCAACTCAGACTGCGGGACCTGGGGGGACTAATAATTTGTGACTTCATTGATATGCGCAGCGAGAAACACCGCAGGGAAGTCGAAAAAGCTTTTCGCGGTTTTGTAAAAGTCGACCGTGCCCGTTCGAGAATGTTGAGAATAAGCAGGTTCGGCGTGGTGGAAAGGACCCGTCAGCGAATGCGCCATTCGCTGCAATCGACCACCTATCTGACGTGTCCACACTGCGGAGGTGTAGGTTTTATTAAAAGCCACGAATCACTGGCTATCGAGATTATTCGAAAGTTGAATCTTTCAGTATCAAAAGACCAGATAAAACGCATCGAGCTGTTTGTATCGCCGGAGGTCGGCGGCTACCTGCAGAATGAAAAACGAACTGCGATTGCACAGATAGAGCAGTTCAGCAACAAGCGTGTGGTTATTCACACTGAGCCGGATTACACAGGCGAAAAGCACGAGTTGGTCTGTTATAACGAGCGTGGAAGTGTGGTAAAATTGTAGAGGTGACTCGATATAATCAAATGACAAAGAAGCCAAAAACAAACTTTGCGGATATACAGCTGCTGGCTATGGATGTCGATGGTGTCCTAACGAATGGGACCGTAATAATCAACGGCGACGGCAGCGAAGGTAAATCTTTCAATCTGCTGGATGGTCTCGGGATTCGAATGTGGCGAAGAGCAGGGCTGAAAGTCGCCTTTTTAAGCGGTAGATTTTCAGAAGCAACAAAACGCCGGGCCGAGCAGCTTGAGGTAGATTATTGCGTCCAGGATTGTTTCGAAAAACTCCCCGTCCTCAAGAAGCTGCTTGAGCAAACGGGCCTTTCGGCAAACAAAACAGCTTATATTGGTGACGATTTGTTGGATTCGCCGGTAATAAGATACGTCGGGTTTGGGGTAGCTGTCGCCAATGCTGTTGACGAAGTTAAGGATATAGCCGATTATATAACGACACGCCGCGGAGGCGATGGGGCTGTGCGTGAAGTAATAGAACACATCCTGAAAACTGCCGGCAAATGGCAAGAGCTTATGAAAAAGTATACGCCGGATTCTAAAATGACGTAAATGGATTTGTTATGGATATTAAGTCACGAAAATTACGTGTATGGCTTATTTCAATAGGGGCGATATTCGTAATATATCTGTTCTATAACCTGATAAGCAGAACTCCGCCAATAGAAATTGATACCGGAGATACCGTAGCCGAAAGTAATACCGTTGAATTTGACGGCAACGTAGGAAAAGTCGGCGGTGTAGGGGTTGGCACAATCCAAAAGGCCAAATACACACACTTAAACGCCAAAAAACAGGTCGATCGGGAATTTGGTTTCGAAAAACTTCTGCACGTGGAGGGAAATGAATGGGAAATCGAAAAACCGTATATGAATATTTTTCGAGGTAATCTTAAATGCTACATGACAGCCGACAAAGGCACGGTTCAAGTTGAAGATACCGTCGGCAAAGCTACGCCGAAGGATGCAACACTTAAGGGGAATGTAGTTATTCATATTTTACCCGAGAAGGGCAGCAACATCGAAGAGGGTTTTATCTATCTTGATGATGTTATTTTTATCAGCGAAAAATCGCAGTTTTCGACTGCCGGGCCGGTCAAATTCACTTCCCAGAGCACTCAACTGCTCGGAAAAGGGCTGGAACTTGTCTACAACGATGAACTGGACCACCTCGAATTTTTTAAAATAATTGAATTGAAAACTCTGCGTATCAGACAATCGTCGAAAGCATCTTTGTTTTCATCGGAAGCAACAGCCCCGTCGTCTGCGAGGCCGGCTGAATCTATTGCAGCCAAAGACCGCCAAAAAGCAAAAGAGATACCGGCGGTGGGCAGCGGAGCAATTGAAAAAAAGAAGGGCACATACTATAAATGCGTATTCAGGAAAAATGTCGTCATAGATTGTCCTGAGCAATTGATTCTTACTGACGAAGTTTCCATCAATGATATCTTATGGTCCAAAGATTCGGATAGGGAATCCGAAAGCAGAGCCGCAGGCGGCACAGATAAGGTGAAAGCAGACGCGGAGGTTACTAAAGAAAGCGTCGCTGCGCAGCAGGGTGAGCCGAATGAATCACCCGAACAGTTCACCGACATCGTTGTAACCTGTGACGATGGTATTACTGTTATGCCGATGGACTCTCCCGAAATGCCTGAAACTAAAGACAAGGCTCTCAAAAGTGTTGATGATAAGAAAGGCCGGCCCACTTTCGTTGCTCAGAGAATAGACTACTCCATAATTACAGAAGCTGTTGTTGCCAGCCGTTTATCAGAGCTTACATTTTATGCAAATGATGTAATGGGTACTGAAGGCAAGCCTCGCTCTCAAGAGAAAGGCGAGGGCAAACAACCTGCCGTCCCGGTAAAAGTAACGGCCCAGAAGAAAGTAGAGTTTCTGCCGTCGTTAAATCAGGTTATCTTCGAAGGTAATGTCCTATGCACAATGCTCCGTGAGAATGCAGATTTTCAACAGAAGTATGCTCTCTCAGCTCCAAAGCTTACGGTAGATTTATCTAAAGATAAACAGTCCCGCGCCGACATAAAACATCTGACAGCAAGTGGCGAGGTAGTTCAACTCGATACCTCCAAGTGGGCAGGAGAAGAATTGCTCGGCTTTACTAAGCTAAAGTGTCTCCAGTTTGACTATGACGCCAACCAACAGATGTTTTTAGCAACCGGGTCAGGGATAATAGCAGCTGATAACTCCAAGATAGCGGAACCGAAAAAAGGGACAGGCAAATTCAGCTTGCAAAGACCATGCTACGCGGTTATGCGGAATTTTGATACCTTAAAGTATTTTAAAGAGACGAACCTGGTTATTGCCGACGCCGGGGCTGAGCAAATTCTTATTGATTATTTCCCTGTAATCAAAGGCCAGCAAGGTCAACAAACTTCAACCACTTCCAACCACATAGAAGCTGTGCTTTATGAAACAAGCAAAGGTCAAACTGAGCTTTCGACACTCAGCGCCAAGGGCGGCATTACTTATGAAGAGGAGATAGAGAAAAAAGGCAAAACTATACAGTTTGTAGGCAGCGAAATGTTTTATGACAGCAATAAGGGTATGATTACTGCCTGTGGCGATGAATCTAAGCCGTGTTTTCTCAACGGTGCCCTTGCCCCCGGTATCGAATACAACTTAAAAACCGACAGAATCAAAACCAAAATCATCGGCCCCAGTACGCTGCAGATGGGGAATTGATACCTCAGCTGCAGATACTCTGCAGAGTATCTATGCTCAGCTCGCCGAGTTTCGTAACAATCTTTTCAGCCAATGTCAACTGGTCTGCATCGTATGAATTCGTTACTGCAATGCTGTGCATTCCCGCTGCTCTGGCGGCTTCAAGTCCCCAATGCGAATCTTCTATCACGATACATTGATTTGGCAAAATTGCATTTTGCCGACCGCGGTTAAGTTTCCGCAAAGTCAGAATGAAACCCTCAGGACTGGGCTTGCCTTTTTTTACGAATTCTGCGGAAACTATCACCTCAAAGAAAGGCCGCAGCCGGGCCTGTTCTAATACGAGCTCAATCTCAGTAAGCAGCGCCCCCGAACATATAGCTATCGGCATCTTGTTCCGGCTGAGCATCTGCAGAAAATCCCGCACACCCTCGATTATCCTGCCTTCGGTCTTTGCTAGCTTTTCGAACACTTCGGTTTTTTCTTCTGCAAGACTTTCGATTCCCTTCGCCGGTTCTTGTAATACCTTTTTATTAACGAGGGCCTTAAAACAATCAAAGTCGCTCAGACCGAGATATTCCTTGTAATAGTCTTTTGTTGAAATCTCAACGCCGTATTTGGCCAGCACCTGATTAAAAGACCGAAGGTGCAAAATCTCCGAATCCGTTATCACCCCGTCAAAATCGAATATAACAGCTCTAAGCATTATCCCCCCTCATTCGGTTGGCACAGGCCCTATCATTGCTTCGTATTTTGTAAATGTAGATTTGTCCCCCATTTTGACCAATTCTGCCAAAGCCGCAATCTTCGGCGCATTCTTGGTGATATATCTCCTGGCAATCTCCACCTTGCGCCCTTTCATAGATGACGAGTCGCCTGCAAGCTGCATATCGACTTGAGCGCTTGCCTGGCCGCAGAATAAGTAGCCGTTAATCAAATCTATCGCGATATCGACAAGGGCTTTGCCGCAGAGGTCCATATATTCGTTACCGTTTGCTTTAACAAAAATGATAGCATTCTTCAATTGCTCCATCCCCGCGGATAGTTTCCCGAGCAGGTCTTTCAATTGAGGGTCATACTCCTTGCCGGCAAGCTCGGTGAGAAATTTCTCGGCTGTCCCGCTGCAGACGCCGCGAACGGCTGCGACAACCTGTAATTGGCTCGTCCCCTCATAAATAGTCGTAATTCTGGCGTCGCGGGCGTGCCGTTCGCAGGCATAGTCCCGCATATAACCGCTGCCGCCGAGGACCTGAATTGAATCGTAAGCGACCCTGTTGCTCATCTCGGAACAGTAGTACTTGCTCATCGGCGTCAGCATTGAGGCAAGGCGGTCGAGCCGGCGGGATTGTTCCCTCAGCAGCTTTAGCTGCTCTTTGTCGGTGGGCGGGTTCAATTCTTTCCGCTTCTCACAGGAGATACTCTGGTCAACAACGCAGGATGTTTCATACAGCAGCGCTCTGCCTGCCTCGACGGCAATCTTCATATCGATTAGCATATCGCGGACTGCCGGTAGCTTTTCAATAACTACGCCGAACTGTTTTCTTGTGGCGGCATAATCGCGAGCAACACGGAAAGCGGCTTCGGCAATACCAAGCGATTGAGCAGCAATGCCGATGCGGGCACCATTCATCAAGCTCATAACGTAAGTTATAAGGCCTCGCTGACGTTCCCCGATTAGCTTGGCAGGGGCATCGTTGAAGAATAATTCGCACGTCGGGCTTCCGTGAATGCCGAGCTTTTCCTCTAAGCGGCGCACCTTGACCCACGGACCTCGCTCAACAAGATACAGACTCAGGCCCCGGCCGTCGGAGATTTCCGGCTCACTGCGGGCAAGCACAAGCAGAATATCGCCACAGCCGTTGGTTATGAATCTCTTTACCCCGCGAATGAACCAGTTGCCTTGCGCGTCCTGATAGACCCTCGCCGGCTTTTCTGCTCCTGTATCGTGTCCCGAAACTTTGACCGCCTGTAAATCCGAACCGGCGTCAGGCTCGGTCAATACCATAGCTCCCGTGACCTTGCCCGCGGCAAAGTCCGGCAGATACTGTTGCTTGATTTCTTCTGAGGCAAAAGCGTTAATTGTCTCGGCTATTCCCTGCAGGCCGAAGATATTCATTAGTGCCGCATCGGCACGGGAGACAATCTCGATGGCCATAGAATAAACAAGATTCGGGAAATTTAGGCCGCCGAACCTGTACGGCAGCGTAAAACCCATCACGTCGGCTTTGGCAAGCTTTTCAAGAGACTCGCTTATCCCTTTTGCATATGTAACTGTGCCGTCTGCATTAAGAGTATTGCCTTGGCGGTCGACGTCTTCTGCTCGCGGGGCGATAAAATCACCGCTTAATTGCCCCAGCGAATCAAGGACCATCTCGTAATTTTTTATTGCCTCGCCGGCATCCGTCGGAGCATAGTCGAACTCGTTCGCGAACTTAAATCCCTCTTCGGCAAGCTCCGCCAGTTTGGTCAGGTCAATATGCCTGAACAAAAATTGGATATCGTCATTGTCTTTATAGAAATTAGCCATAATATATCCGGCTTTTAAGCTTCTGCCTTTTCTTCTTTAATACTTTTCTCTCTCAGCGTCTTTATCATTTTGGGCACGACAACATTCAGGTCGCCGAGTATTTTGTAATGTGCAATCTGGAAAATAGGAGCACCTGGGTCGTTATTGATTGCAATTATCTTCTGGCTGCCGGACATTCCTGCCTGATGTTGAATCGCTCCGCTGATTCCCACAGCTATATATAAGCTGGGCCGAACCGTTGTGCCGGTCTGTCCTACCTGATGGTCGCTGTCAATGAAGCCCAAATCGACCGCCGCTCTGGTGGCCGCCGGCGCTGCGCCTAAGCAATTTGCCAAATCCCAAACAAGTTTGAAATTGTCCTTGCTGCCCACGCCCGCTCCGCCAGCAACGATTATCCTTGCCGCCTTAAGGTTGACCTTCTTCGGCCGTTTGTGCTCTTCGAGAATCTCAAGCGGCAAATCCTGCTGTGAAATTTGCACCTTCTCCTGGATAATTTCACCCTTGCGGCCGACATCCGGCTCAGGCATCGGCATCACGCCCTCACGAACGGTAGCCATTTGCGGCCAGCGGTCGTAATTTATGATGGTCGCGATTATATTTCCGCCGAAGGCAGGCCTGATTTGAAACAGCAGATTCTTATGCGTGTCGCCGTCTGTGGTCTTGTGGTCGCCGATTTGCAGGTCCGTGCAGTCCGCTGTAAGACCTGCTTTTGCTGCGCTTGCGACCCGCGGCGCCAAGTCCCGACCCGCTGCGGTCGCACCGTAAAGCACAATCTGCGGCTTATGCTTGTGTATCAAATCGAATATCACTTTTGCGTAACTGTTTGTTTGATAAGCAACCAGTAGCGGATGCTCAGCCAGATAAACCTTGTCGGCTCCGTAATGTATCAACTTTGCCGCAATGTCCCTGGCCCCATTACCCAAAACAGCCGCAGCTAATTTAACACCTAAGGTATCTGCCAATCGCCGGGCTCTGCTCATCAACTCAATTGGCGTATCTTCCAGGTGCCCATTGTGCTGCTCAGCAAATACCCAAACCTCGCCTTGTCTATTCACATCTATCATAACACTACGCTATTATCTTGTCCTCAATCAGCTCGTGTATCATATCCGAAATGCCCCTGTCGTTTGGCTCGATACTTTTCGTCTCTTTCGATGCCAAAACCACGCTTTGAATCCGATGCACTTTTGTCGGCGAGCCGTTTCGCCCGCACCACGTCAAATCAGCACCTACAAAATCTAAATTCCATTGCTTAATCAGCAGGCCTTTTTTCTCCAGCTCACTGCATTTATGTTCAGCAAGCTTCTTAATGTCCGCCTCGGCTGCCTCTGCATTTTCAAGTTTGATTTTCTGCTCGACCTCAATAGGCGTTCGTGCATTTTTATACTTCATCATTTTTTTCGCGGCGGCTACTCTCGGCTCATTTGCGTCCGCGGTAACAGTCAAAAGAACCGGCAATTTCGCCTTGACCTGCTGCCAGCCGGCCCCGATGTTTCGGCGGGCAGTTATGGTTTTGTCATTAAGTTCGATAAGCTCTTCAACATAAGTAATCTGCGGAACACCCAGCTTTTCCGCCAATTGCGGCCCGACCTGCGCGGTATCGCCGTCAATCGCCTGTCTGCCGCAGAGAACTATGTCATAATCAATCTTTTTGACCGCGCAGCTCAGGATATAACTGGTCGCCAACGTATCGCTCGCGGCACATTTCGCGTCGGTAAGGAGAATCGCTTCATCAGCCCCGCGAAAAAGCGAATCACGAAGAATCGCGCCCGCCGCCGGCAGCCCCATCGTAATAACTGTTATTTTGCCCCCGAATTTGTCCTTAATCTGCAGCGCAAGCTCCAGCGCATTAAGGTCTTCAGGATTAAAAATGGCCGGCAGCGCAGAACGATTGACCGTGCCGTCATCGTTCATCGCCTTACCTGTAATCCTTTTAGTATCAGGAACTTGCTTTATAAGAACAACACAATTATAAGCCACTTGTTGGTTCCTTGAAGGCTACTATTTCGGTAACACCGATTTTCAGAAAGACAACAGTTTAGCGGGATTTAACGCCAAGTCAATCCTAAACCTGCAAATCCCAGGCCCCGCAAAAACCACTAATCCCCCAAGCCTAAAAGGTCGATTTTAAACAGAGAAGCTTGTAATTTTGTAGTCAAATATTGTAAATTTTTCTTTGACAAAAGTCCTATATAAAACATAATTGATGGTTTTGAGCATATATTTGTTGTAAAACCCAGGGCGGTTAATGACAACAACAAACGAAACAAGTTACGATACGCTGTTCGGCAAAATGGCAATAGAGCAGGGTCTGTGCACGGATGCGGAGTTGCGTCGCTCGCTCGAAGAATTGGAAGCTCGCCGCAAAATCAATCCCATAATGCTCAAAGACCTTATGATGGACCTGGGCTATATCACGCAGAACCAGGCCGACAGACTCGGAAAAAACATCAAAGAAACCAAGGTAGTAGCATACCAGATTCCCGGTTATAAAATACTCGGCAAACTCGGCGCCGGTGCAATGGCGGTCGTCTACAAGGCCCAGCAATTAAGTCTCAACCGGATGGTTGCAATAAAAGTTCTGCCCAAGCGCTTCAGCGGAAATCCCGAATACGTGGAACGCTTCTTCAAAGAAGGCCAGGCCGCAGGTAAGCTCAATCACAACAACATCGTTCAGGCCGTCGACGTCGGCGAGGCAGGGGGGTACCACTATTTTGTAATGGAATACGTCGAAGGCAAGACTATCCACGATGATTTGGCGGCCGGCAAAATTTTCAAAGAAGACGAAGCGCTGGATATAATAATCCAGGTTGCTCACGCGCTTCAGCACGCCCATTCGTGCGGCCTTATCCATCGCGACGTCAAGCCGAAGAACATAATGATAAACACCGCAGGCGTAGTCAAGCTCGCCGATATGGGACTGGCTCGCGAGACGACAGACATCGAGGCCGCTCAAACCGAGGCGGGTAAAGCGTATGGCACGCCGTACTATATCTCACCCGAACAAATTCGAGGCAAAATCGACATCGACGGCAGGGCCGACATTTATGGCCTCGGGGCAACTTTCTATCACATGGTAACAGGCCGCGTGCCGTTCATGGCAGATGACCCTGCGGAGGTGATGAGAAAGCACCTCAGGGAAGAGCTGATTCCGCCCGACCATATAAACACCAAGCTTAGCGCTGGGGCATCCGAAGTGATTGAGGTTATGATGGCCAAGCGCAAAGAAGACCGCTACAACAACGTCGAGGAGCTGCTGGAGGATTTAGAGGCCGTTCGCAACGGCCTGCCGCCAATCCGGGCTCACAAAAGGTTTGATGTCGCTGCCCTCAAACAGTTGGAAAAGGGAGAGGCGCTCAAAACAGAAGATAAACATCTCGAAGAAGATATCCTCGCCATCGCTCATTACCGCATTGCTTCATTGGTCCTCGGAGCAGTAGTAGCGGTATTGGTTTTGGTTATTATTTTCCTTTTGTTATATTAGCCGTATTGCGGAGCGAAAAAGTCTATGCCCAGAGGAGGTGCACATTTTTCTCCGGAGGAGCTGGCCCAGGTCCTCAGCCACTACGAAATCGGCGTAATCGACCAGGCAAAGCCGCTTTCAGCCGGCAATAGGCGCGCGCCGAAAATGGTCGTTACTTCTGAACGGGGTAAATTCCTGCTAAAACGCCGTCCCAAAGGCAAAGACGACCTCTACCACGTCGCTTTTGCCCACGCAATCCAGTCTCGCCTCTCAGAGATGGAATTCCCGCTCGCGCCCCTCGTGGCAACCTCCGATGAGAAAAATACAATCCTGCACCTGAACAACCACATTTATGAGCTTTTCGAGTTTGTTGCCGGTTCCCGATATGACGGCTCCGCCGAAGCCACCGCCGACACGGGCTGGCAATTGGCGAACTTCCATCAGGATTTAACCGATTTCGCCCAGGAGTGGAAACCGCCTGGCAGCAGCTTCCACGATTCTTCAACCGTTCGCACCCATCTGAAAACAACAGGGACAGGACAGGACAAAAAGCTGCAAAGAACTGCCGAAACATTGATGACCTTTTACAATGCCTCCAGCATTCGCGTTAGCGAGCTTGGTTTCGACTCTTGGCCGCAGCAAATCGTCCACGGCGATTGGCATCCCGGAAATATGCTCTTTGAACATCATCATCTGACTGCTCTCCTCGATTTTGACTCGGTAAAGATTGCACCACCCGTTACCGACCTTGCCAATGGTATGCTGCAATTTTCGATTGTGGGAAACCGTCCCAATCCTGCCGATTGGCCCGATTATCTCGACCAAGCAAAGCTCGTCCAGTTCCTCAATGGCTATCGCAAAGTAATTGCCCCGGACGAAAACCAGCTAAATTCCATCCCCGATTTGATGATTGAGACGATGATAGCCGAGGCAATCCTGCCCGTGGCCGCAACCGGCTTTTTCGGCAACCTCTCAGGCCTCGATTTCCTGCGTATGATTCAGCGAAAAGCCGAATGGCTCAACGATAACCGCGACAAACTCACCCAGGCAATTACTTCGTAAAAATCTCATCTTTTAAGTCTACTTTTCGCCGCTCTCATACGCCTTCATGTATGCCTCAGTGTGGGTGCTCATCGGCGGTTTTCCGCCGATTTCAAACGTCGGACGGAGTGGAAGCTTTAGGAAAGGGTGTGAAAAATGCCTTATATTCCGCGAAGCGATACTGATTTATTGGCTTGGTCCACTAATTTGACCGCCTATGTCTGCG
>CAIYOL010000266.1 GCA_903927855.1 uncultured Planctomycetota bacterium | reverse complement strand
CTTGCGTGGAATAGCCGCCGACTGACGGGACGGTGGACGCGCTCTTTTCCTGCCGCGGGGGATTGCGCACCGGATTTGCGAACAGCAGCGACCAGTCGCTTGGATCGTAAAGTATTCTCTCCGACGGAGGGGGGAACGGCTGCCGCGCGTCCAGGGTGAGCAGCACGGCGGAAAGCCGAAAAAGAAATGCGGATTCTCAAAGTCGAGTTTCAGGGCAATTTCGAAAGGGAGATGTAATATGAATAAGGCAATATGGCTCTTCCTGCCTCTGCTATTACTTTTTTCCCAAGGTTGCGTTACCTATCCTGTCGTAGGCTCTTTTGACGAATATAATGAGACTTTCAAAGGGACGGCGACTCAAAGTTTGTTCACAGGCACTTCCGAAATCAAAGTACAAGGTGTTAACAGCAAAACCACCGCCAAGGGGAGCTCCTGGTTAACTTATATGTCTCCGTCTTTTAATTGTGAGGGCACAAAGGGAAATGTGTTACTAACATTTGACGATGGACGCATAGTAAATGCTGAATTTACCTGCTTGTCCTGCGCTTCGGGATGGGGCAGCGGAAAAGACCAGGGAGGAAATAATTTTACATTTACTTTTGGTATGCCTAATGAAGAGGCGGAACAATTCATAGAAAAAACAAAGAAGGCCATTGCCAACCATCCGAGCACACCTGCAGCCAGCGGGGAGCCGCCAAAGTACAGCCAAGAGACTAACATCCCGCCAAAGGCAGCCGAGCCAGTCGAGTTTAAATACGACGCAGCAACAAAAACGGGTTATATATCTGTAAAAGGCAAAGGACCAGAAGCGAGGCAATGGATGCTGAAACAAATAGAAGAAATCTGCGCTTCAAAGAATATTGTTATTGAAGAAGGAACAACAACATCTGAGCCGGCCCATTTTCGAGTATCAGATGAGACGTTCGTAGACGGTAAGTTCACCATTAAGTTCGAATTGGTACGTTAACGCTGACTAAAGACAGTTAAAGAAGCAAACTTCGTAAAAGGCGGCCCGATTTTAACCATAACGTCCCATATTAACGCGAACCGGTCAAAAGAGCGATTCTTTGCTTATACGTGGCTGACGAAAAGCCGATAGTATTTCTACAAATCAATTGCGGAGTAATTTTCTGAAAAAGTCATGCTGTTTTTAGTAGGAGAAAGAAAATGTTTGATAGATTTGAAAAATCCGATTCATTAAAGTGGACTGTGTTAATTGCTGTAGCGGGTATTGCCTTATATCTTGTTTGTACGCTTGTACGCTAACAAGGTAGGGGTAAAACAAAAAAGTCAAAAATTGCCCTCACAATTGTGAAATCTCGACCTACCGGCGGGGGCATCTATGGCATTTCGTGGCGGGCCTGTGGCTGTCGGCGAACCGTATGCGCTGACCACCGGCCCGTTAGTATTAGATGCGACGTTCCTGGACAGTAAGTTTCCCATGAAGTTCGAAGATGAAACCTTCACTATATTTTAACCTTGAACTGACTGTGCGGTGGGTGATTTCCCTGCTGGTATACGGCAAAAGCGATTGCTTCTAAATCCACAGCGGCCGCACTCAATTGTTACCTTCTCCTGGTCTCTGAAAACGACCATATGCAGGGATTTAGTACTACAGGCTACACAATAAGTTCTCTGCTTTAGTACTGATTCGGCTCTTTTCTCAGCTTTTTCCATATCGTGAATCATTATAAAAAACCACGGTCAATGTCAAGAGAACTTTTTTGCATTTCGAATGGACCGGTTTTTCAGGAAGCCGGCCCCAATTTGTGTCCTGTACTGAGGGAGTAAAGACGTTTTTTGCATTGCTATTATCCCCGCCTAATTCTATATTTACTAAGGTTATAGAAACAGGTGCAATTTTAAAAAGGACAAATCGATGGGCACAATCGGCTTTATCGGCAGCGGAAATATGGCTGAAGCCCTGATAAAGGGCATAATAACCTCCGGCCTTTACAAACCCGCCAATATATTCATAAGCGATATCCGGCCGGAACGCTTAAAACAACTCGCCAGAAAATATAAGGTCAAGCCGGCAAAGGGAAACCGCGACCTTGTAAGCAAAGCAGACATTATCGTTTTGAGCGTCAAGCCGCAAAGTATGGCCGAGGCGCTGGAAAGCATCAGGGACGCGGTCGGCGGCAAGAAGTTAGTAATATCCATCGCTGCAGGAGTGAAAACCAGCCGAATAGCCGACGTTCTGGGCAATGTCGCGATAGTTCGCGCAATGCCGAACACCCCGGCCTTAATCGGCGAAGGGGCCAGCGCACTATTCGCCAATGCTAAAGCGAAACCGATGCTGAAGAAGGCCAAATCAATCTTTTCAGCGGTTGGGCAGGCGGTTATCGTTGATAACGAAGACCTAATCGATGCTGTAACGGCTGTAAGCGGCAGCGGGCCAGCTTATTATTTTCTTTTAATGGAGGAAATGATAAAGGCAGCAGTCAAATTGGGCCTGCCTGATGATGTGGCAAAGGATTTGGTCCTCCAGACTGCCAAAGGCGCGGGAATGCTTGCTATTGAGGCGGATAAAAACGGTGAAAGTCCCGTGAAGCTACGCCAGAAAGTTACCTCGCCCGGCGGCACAACCGAGGCAGCGGTTAATGTCCTGGCAGAAGGTAATTTCAGCCTGCTGGTCGAAGCGGCAATCAAAAAAGCCCGCGACAGAAGCAGGGAATTATCTGCCTGACCTACTCAACGATAATTGCCTCAACCGGGCACTCTTCAGCGGCCTGCTGAACGGCTTCCTCGAATTCGGGCGGAACCTCATCGACGAGGACCTGCGCCATATCCGGCCCCATCTCGAAGACCTCCGGGCAGGTATCCACACATAATCCGCAGGAAGTACACGTATCTTCGATTCTGACTTTCATGACAAATACCCCTCGAAATCAGTCGTTTACTATTGATTATTGAGCACTATTCACTTATCATTAAAGAAACAACCAAATTAAAAATAGTCAATAGAAAATAGTCAATAATAAATTTTTTGGCCGGGTCCCATGCAGGCCGAGCCCGTGAAACTGGTCAGGCGGGGAACCGAGCAGCCATAAGCGTGGATTTGGCTGTGCTGTGGCAAACCCGGCCACCTTTGTAATCATTCAAAAATGTACACGGTTTTAGCACGAAAATATCGTTCGCAGACGTTTGATGACGTTGTCGGCCAAAACCCGATTTCGCAAACACTCAAAAACGCCATAAAAACCGGCAAGGTCGCACACGCGTATCTTTTCACGGGCACCCGCGGCATCGGCAAAACAACTATGGCGAGGATTCTCGCTAAAGCCCTTAATTGCCTATCCGTTGAGGCCCCTACCATGGAGCCGTGCTGCAAGTGCGAAAGCTGCATAGCAATTAATCTCGGCGAAGACATAGACGTTATTGAGATAGATGGGGCGTCGAACAACGGCGTCGACGAAGTCCGAAAGCTCCGTGAGAACGCGATTTATCGACCGGCACGAGCCAGATTCAAAATCTACATCATCGATGAGGTTCATATGCTTAGCCCCGGTGCGTTCAATGCACTACTGAAAATACTGGAAGAGCCGCCCAGCCACGTTAAGTTCATTTTCGCAACCACCGAGCCGAACAAAGTTATCCCCACAATTCAGTCCAGATGCCAGAGATTCGATTTTAACAATATAAACCCCAACCTTATCGCCGGCCAGCTCAAATCCATCCTCGAACAGGAGAAAATAAAATACGAGGAGGATTTAATCTTACAGTTGGCGAAAATGGCGAACGGCTCGATGAGAGACGGCCTGAGCCTGCTGGATAGATTAATAAGCACAGGCGTCGAACCTTTGAGCGCCAAACTGCTTGAGGAATTTCTCGGCTGTCCGAACAGCGAAAAAATCTATAATCTCATCGCCAAAATCGGCGACAGCGACGCTGCCGGAACACTTGCTGCGACAGAGGACTTAATCAACGCCGGATTAGGCGAAGTGCAGCTTGCCGATTCGCTCATCGAATATATGCGGGATTTAATGGTGATAAAATCCGCCGGGGCTGAAAGCGAACTTCTGGTTTTGACTGCTGAGCAGCGACAGCAGGCCGGCCGGTTGGCTGAAAAATTTGATGTCGCAGCCCTTATCTACAATATAACCACGCTTGAGAGATTGCGATGGACGCTCAAAAACAGCGACACGCCGAGGGCACTTTTAGACGCTTCGCTGCTGCGATTTGCCTTAAGCGAGCATTTCCTGAACGTCGATGAGCTTCTTTCGCAGTTGAAGACCTACCCCACTCGTCAGGGCGTCCGTCAAAGCGAGGCCTTGCCGAGACAGGCAGGCACTGCCGCAGTCCCGATAAAAAAAAAGCAAATAGCTAATCCAAACACAACTACCACAGTTACAAACAAGCCGACCGCGCCCGCAGCAGATAAAAAAACCGATTTGCCCGGGGTAAATGATATACAATCAATAAAAGACGATTGGCAAAATATTTTAAAAATTATCACCGCCAAACTCGGCAACGGTACCGGGGGATTATTAACCTCTGCTGAACCAACCCGATTCGATAACAGATTGCTGACAATTACTTTCCCGGCCTCCGCCGAAGTGCAGAAAAAAATGTGCGAAAGCAACAGCCGGGCTGCGCAAATACAATCCATATTAAGCGAACATTGCGGGAAAGATTTAGAGGTGAAGTTCGAAACCGCTGCTAATACGCAAACGCAGACAACCCCTTCCGCAAATCAGCCTAAAACCATCGGGCAAAAAAGAGCTGAACTGATTAACGACCCGGCGGTAAAAACCATCCTGATGGGACTCGACGCAACTATCACCGGCATCGATGAAAACCAGCGGGACTAAGCTAATACATTAATCAGGCACCTCACTACGGCATGCTCTAAATGAACCGCCCTGCCAGACTGTAAGCCAGCGCCGACATCGCAGCGGAAGCCGGAATAGTCAAGACCCAAGCCCAGACAATACGGCCGGCCACACCCCAGCGGACGGCGCTGAGCCGCCGCAGCGACCCCACTCCCATAATTGCCCCGGTGATGGTGTGCGTCGTGCTAACCGGAATGCCAAAGACGGTTGAAATCAGCAATGTCAGGGCGGCGCTGGATTCCGCACAAAAACCATCCACCGGTTTCAGTTTGGCCACCTTCTGCCCCATCGTCTTGACAATCCGCCAGCCGCCAAACATAGTCCCCAGAGCAATGGCGGCATGGCAGAGGAGCACTACAGCCAAAGGTATATGAAATGTCTTGCCCAGCAGGCCGGCGCTGAAAAGCAGACTGGCGATAATGCCCATGGTTTTTTGCGCATCGTTGCCGCCGTGCCCCATACTGTAGAATGCCGCCGAGAAGAGCTGACCTTTGCGGAAAAGATGGTCGACCTTCCGAGGTGTGGCTCTTCGGAAGGCCCAATAGACGGCGTTGCCGAAAACAATCCCCAAAAAAAGCCCCATGACCGGTGAAACGAAGATGAAGATTACCGTCTTCATAATTCCATGCCAGACCAGGGCCTGCGGCCCTATCTTAACGAGCGCCGCGCCAATCAACCCGCCGATAAGAGCATGGGAGGAACTGACCGGCAGTCCTAAATACCACGTAATCACGTTCCAACCGCAGGCGCCGATAAGGGTGCCTAAAATAATCCCCTTGTCCACAATCGCGATGTCGATGATGCCCTTACCCATAGTATTGGCGACGTGGAGGCCAAAAAACAGAAAAGCGATAAAGTTAAAAAATGCCGCCCAAAGCACAGCGTATCGCGGCCGCAGAACGCCAGTGGAGACAACCGTGGCGATGGAATTGGCTGAGTCATGAAAACCGTTCAGAAAATCAAAGAACAGCGACAGAACTATCAGCAGTAAAATACTCAAAGTCATAGTTATGCCTGTTTGACCATAATGGAATCAACGATATGGGCCACATCTTCGCAGATGTCCAGCACGGTTTCGGCGTATTGATAAATATCCTTCCACTTAATCACCGCAATCGGGTCCTTCACGATCCTAAAAAGATCCATCAGCACCTGGTCTCGCATCTCATCGCCGACGTTTTCTAAACGGTTGACCTCCACGCAGGCGTCGAAAACCACACGGACTTTCTTAATATGCCTCAGCCCCCCTATGGCCCGCGCCAGGGCCTGCACCGACTGCTCAATCACCACGGCGAATTCCACCAGGTTCTTGTCCACGCCGCTAATATTATAAATCCTGAGCCGACTCACAATGGTATCGAGCATATCAACGATGTCATCGAGTTGCATTGTAAGGGAATGAATATCCTCTCTGTCAAACGGCGTGATGAATGTCTTGTTTAACTGTTCGATAATCGTGTGGGCCACCTCGTCTCCTTGATGCTCAATCGCTGCCATCTTACTCAGCACATCCTCGTTCACATAGCCCTGGGACACCACTTCTCTGAAAAAACGCGCCGCCTCCACAGCGTAGCCTACTTGTTTTTCAAACAGAGTAAAAAAATCGAAATCCGCAGGAAAAAACTTAAAAAACATATACGTCTCCTTTAGCTATAAAATCGCTCCCATTATGCGGATTATAATACAGACAAATCAAGGGGGTGCTAACACAGAACTTCCATGTATAGTGGGAACCTGGTCTCCTTAAATAATCATTCACAAACAGTCTTCCCGATATAGCATCCAGCTCATCTAATTTATACTTAAAATGAGATTCAAAAGCAATGATTGATGATAATAATAGTCATTCAATATCAGCGTAAATTTCAGCCCGATTTTCATATCACAGGAATTTTAACCGCCCGCCGCTTTTTTTGCAAAACGTTTTGCCAAATTCTGCTTATTTCAAAAAAATCCGCCGTTCGGCGGGTCCAAATCGGATTCGGCGCAAGGGTTAGAGTTGACATTTCGCTCCGGCAGGCGGTATAGTAGCTGGATTATGAGCACTGTTTACACAGAAGCCTTGAATAGACTGATAGAGGAATTCGGCAAGCTGCCGGGCGTTGGGCCAAAGACGGCGGAACGGCTGGCTTTTTATATACTGAAGGCAGAACCCGCTGAAGCAATGGCCCTTGCCAAGGCCATCAGCGACGTCAAAAGTAAAATCAAGCGATGCGAAATTTGCTACAATTATTCGGAGGGAAAAATTTGCGAAATCTGCTCCGACCAACGGCGTGATAGCACCATCATTTGCGTTGTCGAGCAGCCGAAAGACGCAATAGCACTGGAAAAAACGGGTAAATGCAAATGGGTCTATCACGTTCTCGGCGGCCACATCGCACCGCTTGATGGGGTCGAGCCGGGCAATTTGACTATCGAGCAGCTCGTCGAGCGGGTCCGCAAAGGCGATGTGAAAGAAATAATAATGGCGACCAACCCCAATATGGCCGGCGACGGCACAGCCCTTTATATAAGCTCGCTATTAAAAGATACAGGTGTGAAAATCACCCGCCTGGCAAGGGGGCTGCCAACGGGCAGCACCATCGAATATGCAAGCGGCAAAATCCTCACCGACGCTATAATCGGCAGACAGCAGCTATAATAATTCCCATCTCATAAAAGCATATCCCTGAAATTGCCTGAATTTTTTGACGAATTTGTGATATAATAAACGCGACCGGGGCTTTCCCAAGGCCGCAATTGTGTATACTTTATATATTAAGCGCAACTTACCGGAGTTTCGGGTGAATTTATGAAGTTTGGAATGGAAGCACAAATGCGGATAGAGCAGCAAATGAGGCTCGCTCCCCGTATGATTCAATCGATGGAGATTCTCCAGCTTCCAATCCTTGCACTTCAGGAGAGAATAGAACAGGAGTTAAACAGCAATCCCGTTTTGGAAATGGAGGAGCCGTCAAATCCCGAGGATGCCGGCCCCGCCGACCAGCAGTCCCAAGACGATATTGGCGAAAAAGATTTAGTCGTTGACACCGACAACAATAAAGTAAAGGACTTCGAACGTCTTGATGGCCTTGATGATGATTACGACGATTATATGGGCCGGGGCGAGGTCTTCCGCCGCCGAACAAGTCCTGATGAACCCGACAAAAAGCTTGAGGCGATAAATAATACCGCTGCGCCGCCACAATCGCTGCACGAGCACCTGACCGAGCAATGGCAGATGGTCGAGGCAAGCGACGGAGTGAAAAAAGCCGGAAGCACCATAATAGATTATATCGACGAAAGAGGATATCTGACCGTCCGGCTGGAGCAGTTGCACAATAAAGACAAAGCTGATTTTACCATCGATGATTTGAAACAGGCCCTGCAGCTTGTGCAAAAGCTGGAACCGCCGGGCGTTGGTGCGCGCGACCTGCGGGAATGCCTGCTTATCCAGATGGCACAAAGCGGCGAAGATATGAGTTTTGAGCAGCATCTGGTTTCCGAGCATATGGACGATCTGCTTGAAAATCGCCTGCCCGATATCGCCAGGAAAATGAAGTGCAGCGTCGAAGAAATTAACCGGGCCATTGAGCGAATAGCGAAGCTCGATACTTCGCCCGGCCTGCAAATCGGAATAGACCGCAATAACCCCATTACCGCAGATGTAATAGTGGAATATCTGGATGATTCGGACGACTATTCCGTGCGATTGGCTGATTCTGACTTGCCGACATTGAGAGTGAACAACTATTACATGAAAATGGCAAAAGACGCCAAGGTTAATGAAAAAACAAAACAGTTCTTGCAGAATAATATCCGCTCCGCTCAATGGATTATAGACGCGATAGAGCAGCGAAAAAACACGCTGTTAAAGGTTGCACGGTCAATAGTTAAGTATCAGCGGGAGTTTTTTGACAAGGGGCAGCTGTATCTAAAGCCGCTGCCGATGTCGAAAATTGCAGACGAAGTCGGCGTGCATCTGGCGACTGTAAGTCGTGCTGTGGCAGGGAAATACGTGCAATGCGGCTGGGGGATACTGCCGCTGAGGAAGTTCTTCAGCGGGGGCACGGAAGACACAGAGGGCGGGGAGCATAGCTGGGAGGCGATAAGGGCGAAACTGCAGCAGATTATAGACGCTGAAGATAAATGTAAACCCTTAAGCGACGACGAGATACGTAAAAAGCTGGCGGAGGCGGGGATTAGTAATCTGGCCAGAAGAACCATCGCAAAGTATCGCAAACTGCTCAAAATCCCCACGGCGAGATTCAGGAAAAAATACTAATATTCCGTTTAAAGCACATCGAGGGGAAAATCACGTTAACCTCCTGCAATAAAAGGAGTTAGGCATTAAAAAGTCGGTATTAAGTTTGTGTTAAAACTATAGCGAAATGTATGAAAAACACATCGAAACGTATAAAAATCATATCTTTTTTGCAAAAAAAAGTGCCGAAAAGTTTGGAAACGTATTGAAATTTAGAAAATTTCCAGTTCGTTGTTTATAGTTCATCGAGAAATCAACCACAGGTTTCACGGATTGGCACGGATTTTTTTTGACGTGGATTGCACAGGGGACAATACCTAAGATACTTAGGTATCCTTTTTTAGTTTCAATGATTGGTGAGGGTGGGGACAGGGAATAAAAAGGGCCGGGAGTGAAAGCTCGCGGCCCATTGTTCAACAACACAAATTCAGTTTATTTTCTGCGTTTTCGCAGCAAGGACAGACCGCCGAGGGCAAGGAGGCAAAGCGTGGCGGGTTCGGGGATTGCTTTGAGCTCAAGATATATATCTTGACTCTGACCTTGGAAGTAATCATCTTCTATAGCCTCATAGCTCAGATTGACAGTGTCACCGGCGTGAACCCTGCAACCACCTACCTTAAATGCTCTTGCATATTTTCCTTCGCTGAGAGTCCAAAATCCATCCAGTGTCATAGAAAAATTGTTCCCGTACGGTGAATAGGTATCTAAGTACATTTCCGTTCCGACAGGATAGTCCAACGCAGTACCTATTTTAAGAGTACCTGCGATTGAGGATTTGCCCCAAGGCTTTAAATAATTGGGGTAGCATCCGCATCCGCCGGCATACTGGGACCCATTTATATGTACAACATCGCCATCCGATATGGTCACGCCTGCCCCAGCTTCGTTCCAATGTGGGAGTTCATAAAAGTAAAAAATGTTTGTATAAGAAGCGCCAGCCGAGCGAGTTCTGGTGTTAGAGTCGAGAGGAGATCCTCCAAAGTCTGCTTCTGCTGTTACCGTTCCTGCCCAAGTAAGTGGGGCTATTCCACCTTGCGACGTGCTGGTTATGAAGATCAACAACAGGCAGGGCATTAATATTAAAATCATTTTGTTTAACCGTTTCATTTTTACTTACCTCCTAAAATAGTTTTTTTGAAAAATTCTTACACTTTTGTTTTACACAAAGAGACCCGCCGTGAAACGTTCTGTGCCAAATTATTATTCTTTTTGATTATTTACTCCTTTCTGCACAGACGGTCGGAACGGGCAGGGTAAATACATAGCGATAGAATACTGAGCTTGCGGCAAATTTAAGAATTCCTCCTCTTTTCATTTTCTTCTCCTTCCTAAAAAGTTGTTGATATTTATGGCGCACATTGTGTACGCTGATTGCTCTTAATGTGGATTGCAAACAATAGACGTGATAGATCTCTCATACCTTTTTCCTCTCTGCCTTTTGCCCAACGCAAAAGACGATACTCTTATACGCTTTATGCGGTAAAAGTCAAGGAAAATCTAAGGCAGGCAAGCTCACCGCCTTTAGAGAATTGGCGAGCAGACCCCGTGTTCTCTGTTGTGCAAATCAAAGAAAAAGAGGCAGGATTAAAATCCTGCCTCTTAAACAACTACATTGGATTGATTCTCTCTACGGCTTACGGCATCTGAGCAGCAATGCACCGAGGCCGAGGAGCATCATAGTTGCCGGCTCAGGAACGACCATAAAGCCGTTAAGAGGCATATGCATGTTACCAAACCAGTCAGTAGGATCTATCCACCCGTAGATTGAAATATCGCCATACGCATTGGTGGCAGCGCGGAAAATGACGCGGTAGTCTGTACCTCCAACATAATTGATTTCATCATCCGTCGTCGGCGCCATAATAAAAGTTCTGCCACCATGTGCCGCGACGAGTGCAGCCAGTCCTGCAGGCATACCTGATTCACCAGTTGGCGGATCAGGGACCGGCATGATTGCGCCGTAGCCATCAGGTTCTCCGTTGGAACCAGAGTAGCCGTTTGCATTGAGCCAATCAGTTGGGTTGGTCGTACTCCAAACCCCGTACTTGGAGTTGGGGTTGGATGGGGAGGCGTCCCACATATCCCTCTGCTCAAAGGACCAGAGGTTGAACTCGTACGTCTTATTGCGGGCCAGTCCGGTGAGTGTGAGCTTGATATAGTTCATCCCGAAGCCCATCGACGGACTATCAGACCAAGCAACGTACGCAAAACCGGCGCTGCGGCGGGCTGAAAAACCGATGTTACTCGGGCTTTGGTACTTTCTATACACCTCGAGTTGTGCACCTGGGACCTCCCACGGGTCGGCGGCAAGGGGATTATAGAAATTCGAACTAGGCCCGGTCCAAAAATTCGGAAGTCCCCAGTTCTGCCAGCCGGGGAGAGGCTGCTGGCCATCAGGCGCATAAGTGATGTCGACCTTCAAAGGATTACCGGCTCCTATGTAGTCGGCTGACGCCGGGGCGCAAAATCCAGCTACAACTAAGGCAAGGCAAAGAACAATTAATTTTT
>CAIYOL010000265.1 GCA_903927855.1 uncultured Planctomycetota bacterium | reverse complement strand
GGAAAAGGAATAAAGGAAATTCCCGGCACAGAAAGCATTATCTTCCCTCAGGAAATATGGAGCGGCTGCAAACACAAAAAGGCTTTTTAGCGTTGCCAGCGAAAGCAAAACAGCTGAGCGGTTGAGGCAGTTTGGCCTATGGTCGAGGTGCCGGTACTTATAAGCCTGGTTAATGTGTCGCTGTGGATACGGCGAAGGTATTTTGCGGGATAAGTTGCGCTACGAGGGGGCAGGTTGGGTAGATTCTAAGATGTTGACGGTAGTGGCCAGGTAAATGTAAAATCACAGTATGGATACCGCAGATAAGCCATTGCAAGAAACGGCCGGCGAGGCAATGAAGCTATCGCGTCCGTATTGGTCCGACAAGTCGCTTTGGGGCCTATTCGGCTCTAATATCCTGACGCTGATTCTGGCACTGGTTGAAAAATGGCCGCTCGGGGAGCTGCTGTGGACGTTCTGGTTTCAAAGCGTCGCCATCGGGATATTCTGGTTTTTAAAAATCCGCACTCTGAAGAATTTTTCAACAGACGGATTAAAAATGGACGACCAGCCAGTTCCGGCCACAATAAAATCGCGAAACCAGGTAGCGTTTTTCTTCCTTGTTCATTACGGTTTTTTCCACGTCAGCTACGCCGTATTTCTTATAGTTAAATGTCCGCTTGCGGTAAAATGGCCGGTCCTGCTGACAGCTGCTATTTTTTTCGCCAATCACCTTTTCTCTTTTATACACAACAGGAAATGGGACGACAACACCAAGCAGAACCTCGGCATTGTCCTTTTCTTTCCTTATGCCCGAATCATTCCTATGCATCTGACAATTATTTTCGGGATGTCCTTTGTCAGCTCGCCTATCGTTGTCATTTTATTTATGCTCCTCAAAACCCTTGCCGACGCGATTATGCACGTTGTCGAAACTACAAAATTCGGTTACCAATCCCGCACTATTTTGTGAAAGTCGGCAGTGGAGAAGTTTAGATTTGTGCCATTCCGCCATCGACGAAGAGCTCGGTGCCGGTGATGAAACTGCTGTCGTCGGAGGCGAGAAAAAGGACGGCGGAGGCGATTTCATCGGGCGAGCCGATTCGGCCTAATGGGATAGAGGCGGCAATATCGGCTTTGAACTGAGCGAGCAGCTCTTTCGAGGGGGCGAGATTGCGCAGGCCTGGCGTATCGATTGGGCCGGGACTTACGACATTGACGCGAATATTGCGAGCTTTGAGGTCAAGCGCCCAACATCGGGCAAAGGAGCGGACGGCGGCCTTGCTTGCGCTATAGACGCTGAAGGCAGGCGTGCCCGTAGATGCGGTGATAGAAGCGTTGAGAATAATCGAAGAGCCATCGGGAAGGAGCGGAAGGGCCTTTTGAACGGTGAAGAGGAGGCCTTTGACGTTTGTGTCGAAGGTTTTGTCGAAGTGCTCCTCGGTGATTGAGCCGAGCGGAACGAATTCTCCCCAGCCGACATTGGCAAAGAGAATATCGAGGCGGCCTTTCTGTTTTTTGACGGTTTCAAAAAAGCGGTCGAGGTCGGCGAGTTTCGAAACGTCACCCTGCACGGCGGCGATATTCGAGCCGATGTCCTTCACAGCAGCATCGAGAGCGTTCTGCCGGCGGCCTGTGATAAAGACGAAAGCTCCTTCGTTAACAAAGCGTTTGGCGGTGGCAAGGCCGATGCCACTATTGCCGCCAGTGATGAGTGCGGTTTTTCCTGCCAGTTTCTGCATGGCCGAGAGTATATTGAAATAGACAGGGAAATGCAACTGTTAAACACGTCGCTGAAGAAGTCGACGGATAGTGAAATTTCTTGACAGTTTGGGCTGAATCATGCAGTATAAAGAGATTAAGTTATTTGTTGTAAGGAGAAATTATGTTGTTTAAGCGTATAAATCCGTATTGCGTCGTCTGTGTTTTCATCTGCATAATGTTTGGGACACTGCCTGTAATGGGGCAGCCTTCGGGCGGGCCTTATGGGCCGATTCGGCAGAAATACGATTTGCCGAAAGGGGCGGGTAAAATTTACTATGCGGCACCGGATGGAAATGCAGAGGAGAGCGGGCAAAAACTTGAGAAACCAACGACGATAGAGGCGGCCATAGAGCGGGTAGAAAGCGGCGATGCAATCGTGATGCGAGGCGGGATTTACCGCACGGGCGAGCTGGTATTGAACCAAGGAATCACAATACAGCCATACAAGGATGAGCAGCCCATTTTGAAGGGAACCTTTATCCCGACGCAATGGGGGAGCTTAAGAAACGGATTATGGTGCACATCGTGGGACCGATTATTTCCCGCGAAGCCTCTGAGCTGGTGGCGGCGAAACTGGTTTGGGAAAGAAACACCGCCATATCGTTTTAACAACGATATGGTGTTCGTGGACGGGAAGTTTTTGCAGGCGGTTGGCTGGGAGGGCGAAGTAGACGCTAATTCGTACACAATAGACTACGAAGCGAAGGTTGTTTATATAGGGGTTGACCCGAACCAACATGCGGTGGAAATCACCGCTTTTAACGGCGGACTTACGCGGACAACGAAGGAATGTCACGGGAAAAAATCGGACGGCAAAGGGCCTGTGATTCGGGGAATTACTTTTACCCAATATGCCCACCGCGCGATAGAAGTAGAAGGGACTGAGCCGGAGGGTTTGTCCGATGAGAGCAAGTTCGGTAAGGACGTGGTGGGGACGACTTTGGAGAATTGCGAGATTTCTTTCTGCTCGCGGGTCGCCGCATATTTGCGCGGAGATAGATTGACGATTCGGAACTGCAAAGTGAGCGACACGAGCACGGAAGGCATTTATGTCATCGCCTCGTCGGATGTCCTGTTAGAGAAAAACATTTTCACCCGGAACAATATCGAGCGAATCACGGGATACTATCCGGCGGCAGTGAAGATATTCAATCAAAGTTACCGCGTTACGTGCCGGGACAATCTTGTTATCGACCTTCCGTATTCGAACGGCATCTGGTATGACGTAGGCGAGGTTAACGGCGTTTTTGTAGACAACTGGGTCGAGGGGGTTGGCAAAGTCGAAGGCCGGGTCATGACCGAGCGGTGGTGGCCGAGCGACTGCGGATTTTTCTTTGAAATATCGAAAGGCGTGATTTGTGCCGGAAATGTATTTGTCAACTGCGACCAGGGTATGCGGATTCTCAACAGCTCGAACGCACAGATTTACCAAAACACGTTTGTAAACAGTGCCGCATTCATCGGGCGCACCGAGAGAAGCGCGGTGGGTGACCATTTCGGCTGGCATCCGAGCACGGGCCCGGACGTCAACGACCGGTATGGGCACGTATTTGTCAATAACCTTCTGACGGCGGATGAAAATTACAGGGGACCGCTTTTTGTCGTATGGCAGCCGGCATCCTTGTGCGAACGGCTCAATAAGCCGCAGGTGAAACAGTTAGATTATAATGTTTATGTGCGAGGCGGGGACAAGGTTGAGCCATTGATTTTGTGGGGCCCGGCGGCGGACGTTAATTGCCAGGCAAAATTCGAGTCGCCGGAGGGTCTGAATAAGCTGCATCCGGAATTTGCGGCCCACAGCAAGTATTTCGCGAATTACAGCGGCCCCTTGTTCAAGAGTCCCGAACTGGACAATTACCAATTATTACAGGGATTTCCGGGATGCAGGGAAGCAACCAGCCTTCCGGCTGAAATCAGTGAGCTTCTTGGCCGAAGCAAAAAGGACGTCCGATTTACGGGGGCTTACCCTCCGATTCCCTGAACAGGTAATTCGCTACGTGCGTAAATGGAGTTCAGATAAAGATGTTCTGTCTGTAGATTTTCAAGGCTTGCTATTTTTCAGGAGGGCGGATACAATGTGGCGAAGATAGCGTGCCAGAATAGGGGATAGGAACGCAAAATTAAAAGAGTAAATTTAAAATTGCAGAGCAAGGGTTTTTTGGAGATTTGTGATGATTAAAGTTCTAATTACAGACAAGCTTGCGCAGGAAGGAATTGATTTACTCAATTCGATGGACGGAGTCGAGGCCGTTGTGAAACTTAAAATCAGCGAGGACGAACTTGCCAAGATTATCGGTGAATACGACGGCTTGATTGTCCGGAGCGATACGAAAGTGACCGCCAAGGTGCTGGCCAATCCGGGGAAACTGAAGGGCGTTGCCAGAGCCGGAGTCGGAGTAGATAACATCGACGTTCCGACGGCGACGAGGAAAGGGATACTCGTTATGAATACGCCCGGCGGCAATACTCTCAGCGCCGCGGAGCATACGATGGCCATGATGCTTGCAATGAGCCGAAATGTTGTTCCCGCGTGCAACAGTCTGAAGAGCGGGGCGTGGGACAGAAAAAAATATATGGGGAACCAGCTTAAAGGCAAGGTACTTGGTGTCATAGGGTTGGGCAGAATCGGTATGGCAGTAGCGAAAATGGCAAGGGGACTTAATATGAACGTTCTCGGTTATGACCCGCTTGCAGCTCCACCTGACGCAGAAAAGGTCGGCGTTGAGGTAATTGATAATCTCGAAAGGATATTCAAAGAAGCGGACTATATTACTGTTCACGTGCCGAAAAATGAGCAGACGCTGAATATGATTGGCGCCGAGCAAATCAAGATGATGAAACCTACCGTGCGGCTGATTAACTGCGCGAGAGGCGGGATTATTAACGAAGATGCGCTTTATGATGCAGTTGCGGAGAAGCGCATAGCCGGGGCGGCATTGGACGTTTTTCCAAAGGAGCCGCCTGAAAATAAGCGATTTGCTGAGTTTGAGAATTGTCTTGTTACGCCGCATTTGGGCGCCAGCACAGAGGAGGCGCAGGTCGAGGTCGCCGTCGAAGCAGCAGAGATTCTTGTTGAAGCTATCAAAGGCGGGGCAGTTAGAAACGCAGTTAATGCGCCGTCTGCGGCAGGTTCGATGCCACCGATAGTGAGCCGGTATGCGGAGCTTGCCCGGCGGATAGGCACACTTGTGAGCACCATAACGACAGGCCCTATCAAGAAAGTAGGAGTCCAATATCGCGGCACAATTGCGGAAGCGGCCGTCGAACCGGTTACGCTTAACTTTATAATCGGCTTATTACAGCAACATTTCGATATGCCATTAAATATGGTCAATGTTTCTGTTCTGGCGAAAGAACGGGGCATAAGCATCGACGAAACGAAAAACATTGAAGCGAAGGACGTTGCTGCGAGCTTCAGCGCCAAGGTAGTTACTGATAAGGTCACGCGGACTGTAACCGGGTCGGTATTCGGAGGGAAACTGCTGCGAATAATCGAACTTGACGGATTCAATATAGAGATGACGCCTCAGGGACCTGTAATAGTCATCTTTAACGATGACAAGCCGGGCGTTATCGGGGCTGTAGGGACCGTTTTCGGCAAGCATAAGATCAATATGTGCACAATGGGCGTTGGGCAAAAGCCAGAGGTTCAAAAAGCTATTCTTGCCGTCAGTCTCGACAAAGAACCCGACGCAAAAGCCGTTGAAGAACTCGGCAAGCTTGATTTCGTAAATGAAATTTATGTTTGCAAGTTAGACTGATATGCCTGAGAAATTGATAATAAGTATCAGCGGGATGAGAGGCATCGTCGGTGAAAATCTTACCCCTTCGATAGCTGCCGAGTACGGCTGCGCCTTCGGTAAATTTCTGAAAAACAGCCATACCGGCAAAGAGGGAAAATTATCGGTGTGCATCGGGCGGGATTCGCGGTCAAGCGGGCAAATGTTAAAATCGGCTGTAGCGACAGGATTATGCACGGTTGGAATTGACGTGATTGATTTAGGGCTCGTAACGACGCCCGGCGTCGGTATTATGGTAAGAGAGCTTCGATGTAGCGGCGGGGTCATCATCACCGCTTCACACAATCCAATTCAATATAATGGGATAAAACTATTACTCGGTGACGGTATTGCTCCACCAGCCGATAAAGCAGAAAAAATCAGGCAGTATTTTTTCGACAAGCATTTTGCTCTTGTTGATTCACTTAATCACGGCACAATAACTTCCAATGAGCAGACCGATGCCACGCACATCGACAAAGTTTTGGCAATAGTCGACGAGGAGGCAATCGCAGCGAAGAAATTCAAGGTTGTTTTAGACAGTATCAATGGAGCAGGGGGTCGGGTAACCAAAAAAATGCTTGCCAAACTTGGCTGCGAAGTTATCGCAATAAATGATGAACCGACCGGTATTTTCGCCCACAGACCTGAACCAACAGCCAAGAACTTAACCGGCCTTTGTAAGGCGGTAAAAGAGAAAGGAGCCGATATCGGTTTTGCGCAGGACCCCGACGCCGACAGACTGGCAATTGTTGACGAGGCCGGAACATACATCGGCGAAGAGTATACACTTGCTCTGGCAGCCAAATACATTTTCAGCAGGGAAACCGGCAAAGCGGCAACAAATCTTTCGACGTCGCGGATGCTCGACGATATTGCCAAGGAGGCCGACAGTCAGGTCATCCGCACTGCTGTGGGTGAGGCAAACGTGGCTGCCGCCATGCTCGAACACAATTGCATCATAGGCGGAGAAGGCAACGGCGGCGTAATTGATTTGCGGGTCGGACCGATACGCGATAGTCTTGTCGGCATAGCCCTTATCCTACAATTGATGGCTGAGACGGGAAGGACCGTGAGTCAACTGGCTGGTGAAATTACCAGTTATTATATGGTCAAAGAAAAATTCGCTGCAGAGCAGGCGCAAGCCCTGCAAATCTTAAAGCTGGCGAAAGAGACCTTCGCTGATGCAAAACTCGATACCACTGACGGCTGCAGATTCGATTTCGATGACGGATGGCTTCATTTACGCACGAGCAATACCGAACCTGTTATGCGGATAATAGCTGAGGCAGAAAATCGAAAGACCACTCAAAAATATATCGACACAGTTCTGAGTATCCGCAGACAAATACGGAGCTAAAGCGAAAATGGACGACGACAAGCAAAAAATCGCCTCAAAGCAGCTTCGGCTTGTTACATATCTTAGTATAGCAGCCAACGTTTTTCTAATTGCCGGAAAGTTTATCGTAGGTTTCATAACCGGTTCGTTGTCCCTCCTTGCCGATGCCATTCATTCGGTATCGGATATGCTTACCGATATAGCAGTACTGCTGGGCCTTTATTTCGGCTCAAAAGAGCCTGATTCGGAACACCCATACGGGCATGGCAAGTTAGAGACACTTGCGGCAATTGTGATTGCACTGGGCCTATTAGGCGTCGGGCTCGGAATGATATACTATGCAGCACTCGACATTGCAAAGGACAATGTTACTCATCCACGAAACTTAGTCTTGGCAGCAGCGGTTAGCGCTATTGCCGTTAAAGAAGTGGTCTATCGTGTTACAAAAGCAGTGGCGATGAAATATCACTGTCCGGCGGCACTTGCAAACGCATGGCATGACCGTGCCGACGCTTTAAGCTCGGTAGCCGTCGTTGCCGGTGTAGTTGCACAGAAATTTGGGTTTAGCCACGGCGACCAGGTTGCAGCTATCGGCATCGGCGTTATGGTCATGATAGTTGCCGCCAAGCTTATCAGGGACTGCCTTGGGGAACTAATCGAAAAAGCCGTTGACCAGGCGACCCTCGAGCAGATTAAAGATATCATTAAGGCCAACGGACAAATCCGTCAGTATCATCGCCTTCGTACTCGTACCATAGGAAGGCAGGTCTCTCTCGATGTGCACATCCTCGTCGACCCGCATTTGCATATAGCTGCCGCCCACAAAATAGCCGATAGTTTAGAAAAAACCCTGAACGAGCAGATACCCCGTCCCGTTAACATTACGATTCACATCGAGCCTGACATACCTGAACTTAGAAAATCGATTTAATAAAATCAAAACAGAGCTAATTAATAATAAAAAGCTTTGCAAATCACTCTGAAATGAAGTAAGATACTTCACCTTTAAGAACTGTTTTTTGTGTTCAGAAAGGTTATTAACTAATATGGCCCTCAAGAAGTTTTTCAATCCGAGCTCAGTTGCTATCGTCGGGGCATCCCGAACAAAAGGCAAGGTGGGCTATGAGATCCTCAGGAGTATGCTTGAAGCAGGGTATAAGGGGAGCATATTTCCAATCAATCCGAATACGGAGACGATAGAAGGTCTTAAGTGTTATCCTGACCTTGCGTCCATCGGGCAGGTGCCTGAGCTTGTGATTATTTCGGTTCCAGCACAGATGGTTCCTGAGGTTATGCAGCAGTGTGCGAAGGTTGGGACCAAAGCAGTTATTATTATTACATCCGGTTTCAAGGAGGTCGGGCAGGAGGGCAGGGAGCTCGAACAGCGTGTTATTCAGATAGCGAAGCAGGGTCGCATGCGGGTAATCGGCCCGAATTGTCTTGGGGTGATAGTGCCGGGAAATAAACTTAACGCCAGCTTTGGGGGCGAGCTGCCTGCCAAGGGCGCAATAGGTTATCTTTCACAATCAGGGGCCTTAATGGCGGCAATCCTCGATATGGCCAATGCCAACGGCATCGGTTTCAGTAAGCTTGTCAGCATAGGCAATAAGGCGGACATTAATGAGCTTGATATTATAAAGGCGCTTGCCGTCGATACAGAAACACGGGTCATCGTGGGGTATCTTGAAAGTATCATTGATGGCAACGCTTTTGTGAGCCAGGCAGAGCAAATTTCACAGCAAAAACCAATATTGCTGATGAAGTCCGGGGGCACGTCAGCAGGGGCGAAAGCAGCATCGTCTCATACGGGCAGTCTCGCCGGCAGCGATGTTGCGTATGAATGTGTATTCGAGCGAGCCGGTATCATACGATGCAGTTCCATAAAGCAGCAGTTCGATTATGCACAGGCCTTTGCAAATCAGCCCCTTCCTGCGGGTTCGAGGGTCGCTGTAATTACCAATGCCGGCGGAGTTGGTATTATGGCGGCAGATGCTGTTGAACAGCAGGGGCTTAGTTTTGCGAAGCTGAGTGATGAAACAACGAAGAAACTGGCGGCCAAATTGCCGGCCGCCGCTAGTATTAACAATCCTATAGATATTCTTGGAGACGCTTTAGCTGACCGCTATGAGTTTGTTCTTGATACAGTCCTCGATGACGGCGGAGTTGACGTAGTTTTAGTGCTTCTGACGCCTCAGGCGATGACGGAACCTTCTGCTACAGCGGAAGCGGTAATTAAGATAACAAGCGAGAAGTCAGCCAAGCCGGTTCTTGCCTGTTTTCTCGGTGCCAGCAAGATTGCCGAGGCGGCAAAGATACTGAGGAAAGGTAAAATCCCGCTATATGATGCTACTGAAATGGCCGTTTCCACCATCAAAGCAATGACGGAATATGTAAGGTGGCGAACACGACCCAAACGAGTGATAAAACTGTTTGCCGTTAATCGCAGAAAGGCTGAAAACATTATAGAAAGGTATCTGCGGCGCGGGGTTCGGGAAATCAATGAGGAGGATTCTAAGGAGATACTTGAAGCGTACGGCTTTGTGACACCAAAGGGTTCTATAGCAACGACGGCGCAGCAGGCGGCAAATATAGCACAGCAACTGGGATTTCCCGTGGTGCTGAAAATCTGGTCGCCAGATATATTGCATAAATCGGATGTCAGCGGTGTTAGACTGGGTTTGAACAGCGCTACGGAAGTGATGGACGCTTTTGACCTGATGATGTACCGGATACCGAAGCAGGTACCAGAGGCCGATATTCTTGGTGTTCTTGTTCAGGAGATGTGCGGAGGCGGCAAAGAGGTGATACTTGGAGTGCATCGCGACCCCCATTTTGGTCCATTGATGATGTTCGGCCTGGGCGGGACGATGGTCGAGGTGCTAAAGGACGTGTCATTTTACCTGGCACCATTGACGGCGGAAGAAGCAAAGCAAATGCTTGTAGATACCAAGACGTACAAAATACTGAAGGGCGTTCGCGGAGAAGAGGGAGTAGACATAGATATAATAGCGGAGGGCCTGCAGAGACTTTCACAATTAGTCACCGAGTTTCCGCAGATTCAGGAGATGGATATAAACCCGTATGTTGTCGGCCGGGTGGGGACAACAGCAATAGCGGTAGATGCAAGGATAAGCGTGGAACAGAGTTAACTCAGGAATACAACTATGCAGAAATTTGACTGGAAAGAGAAGCATAAGGAAAAGATAACGACAGCGGCTCAGTCGATGAAGCTGATTAAGTCCGGCAATCATATATTTATAGGGACCGGCTGCGGTCAACCACTGCATCTTGTCGATGCTCTGGTCAATCATTCCAGCGGGATTACCGACGCACATATAGTGCATTTGCTGACGGTGGGGGCTGCGCCATATGCAGACGAGAAGTTTCGCGAAAAGTTCAAGATGAACAGTTTTTTCATCGCCGATAATGTTCGCGATACTCTAAGCAGGGGTATCGGGGATTACACTCCCATATTTCTCTCGGAAATACCGCATGAGTTCGAACGCGGCAGAATTCCGATAGATGTTGCGTTAATCAGTGTAACGCCGCCTGATGTAAACGGTCTGTGCAGTCTCGGCGTGTCGGTAGATATTGTAAAGTCCGCCGCTGCCAACGCGAGGTATGTCATAGCTCAGGTTAACAGCAGGATGCCCCGGACGTTCGGGGACAGCTTCTTACATGTCAATACCATTGATGCGTTAGTGCCTTACGATGAAGAAATAATTGAAGCCGAGACACCCGAACCTAACGAGACCATTCGCAGCATCGGTCAAAATATCGCCAGACTCGTCGAAGACGGGAGCACGATTGAGTGCGGTATAGGACGGATACCCCAAGCGATTGCAGAGTTTCTCCTGGACAAGAAGGACCTTGGTATTCATACGGAGATGTTCAGCGACTGGATTATCGAGCTTATTGAGAATGGAGTGGTGACATGCGCTAAAAAGACACTCAATCACGGTAAAATCGTGGCGAGTTTCTGTATGGGTTCAAGACGGCTGTATGACTACATAGACAACAATCCTTTTTTCGAATTTTATCCCACCGAATACGTTAATGACCCTTATGTAATAAGCCAGAATGAGAAAATGGTCGGGATTAATGTCGGGCTGGAAATCGACCTGACGGGTCAGGTATGTTCGGACTCG
>CAIYOL010000264.1 GCA_903927855.1 uncultured Planctomycetota bacterium | reverse complement strand
TTAATCATTGTAAACAGTGATAAGCATTTTAGTGATAAAGATAACCTCTGTCAAACGTTAATTTCCCGCCTGCTGTTTATTGGCCGGCTCCATTTTTTCATATTCTGCTGCTGTAGTCTCCTGCCGGCCTTCGGGCGGCAATTCAGCAATAGGAATGGGCGGTTTTTCTTCTTTTTTCGTCTGGGCGGCCTGGCCGTTTTCGGCCTCGGTGAGTGTAAAAATGGCCTTTTGAACCGCCTGTTCGGCATTTTCCTCCGTCAGCGCCCGCAAATATATAGATGCCCCCTGTTGCTCAGTCCCAATAAGCTTCTCCCGGATTAATTCGAGAACCGCCAGGAATAAGCCTATCATCACCAGCCGTCTGGTCCTGCCCTCGAATATCCGTTCGAAACTCGTCGCCCCTTCCGTTTGCAACCTGTGCAGAATCTCTATCTGGTACAAATCAATCGGCGTATCGTCCTTGATATGACTTACGTCGAAACGAACGCCGCTGGTCGCCTCTACAATCGAGCCGAACGTTTCGAGCAGGTCCCAGACGCTCAATTGCTCGATGTCAACTTCCGGCTCATCGCCGGGTTTTAGCTGCTCGATGATTGTCCCCGGCCGTGCGAACCGTTTGTTCGTCTCATCGGCTGCGGCGCTAAGCAAATTAGCGGCGTCCTTGAACTTTTTATATTCGAGCAACTGCCGAATCAGTTCCGCTCGCGGGTCAGTCAAATCCTCGCCGCCGACTGCAGCATCCGTTTCCGTTTTCGGCAGCAGCATCGCCGATTTTATCTGCAGCAGCGTCGAGGCCATTACTAAAAAGTCGCCCGCTAAATCAATATCCAGACTCTGCAGCATCTCGATGTAGCGGACATATTGGTCGGTTATCTCTGCGATGGGAATGTCATAAATGTCCACTTCCTCCCTGCGGACAAGATACAGCAGCAAATCCATTGGCCCTGCGAATATATCGAGATTTACGCGATAATCAGCCAATTATTGTTCCTCTTCCTCTTCAAATTCCAATTCCTGTCCCTTGCTGGACTCCAGAATTTCCAGCGCCTCTTTGGCCCTGCTTTCAAGCACCTGCAGCTCAGGCAATCCAACAAAAGGAAGCCCGCCATACATATTGGAAGCATTTGCTCCTGTCACAACGGCATCAACTCCGGAATCCGCTAATTGTTGTTTCGCCAGCTCGGCTTCGATGTAACTTGGGAACTGCGCGATTGTCACTAATCTCTCTCCCACTGTCATCTCCTAAGCCCGACGGCCTCTCGTGCCTGTTCGAGGACCTTTGCAGCTACAGCCTTTGCACGCGCAGCTCCGTCGGCAAGCACCTCCTTGACATAGCCGATATTATTTTCAAGCTCGGTCCTTTTTTGCCGGAACGGCGCAAAATATTCTATTAACAAATCGGCAAGTCTTTTTTTTGTTTCGCCGTAACCCATTCCGCCGCTGCGATACCTTTTTTCCCACTCCGCCAGCTCTTCCTGGCAAGCAACTAACTTCAAAAGCGCAAAGACGTTGCACTTGTCGGGGTCTTTGGGGTCCTCAACCGGCGTGGAGTCTGTAATAATGCTCATAATCTTTTTTCGGGCGCTCTTCTCCGGCTCGAATATCCCTATCGTATTATTATAGCTTTTGCTCATCTTTCGCCCGTCAATGCCCGGCACAACGGCCACCGCTTCGATGATATACTCTTTCGGCACAGTGAATACTTCACCGTATGCGTTATTGAAACGGATTGCGATATCGCGCGTTACCTCGATATGCTGCTTCTGGTCTGCCCCGACCGGCACTAAATCGCTTTTGAAAATCAGGATGTCCGCCGCCTGCAACACCGGGTATGCGAACAGGCCGTGATTCGGGCTTATGCCCTGGGCGACCTTGTCTTTATATGCGTGCGCCCGCTCGAGCAGCCCCATCGGAGTTACGGTTGTGAGAATCCACTGCAGCTCGCACACTTCCGGCAGATCACTCTGCCGGTAGATTGCGCAACGCTCCGGGTCGAGACCGAGCGCCAGGTAGTCAATGGCCGCGCTCTCCGTCAGTTGCAGCAGCCGATCCCGGTCGCGCAAAGACGTTAGGGCGTGATAGTTC
>CAIYOL010000263.1 GCA_903927855.1 uncultured Planctomycetota bacterium | reverse complement strand
TCGTATGGCGATTGTGAAGGAGCCGATTTGCCACCGACCGACGGCGTCGTTAATCTCTTCGACTTTAGCAGTTTTGCCGAGCAGTGGATGTGGTGTAACGACCCCGAGGACTCGAACTGTGTACATAACTGGTAGAACCTAAGCGGTTTTACCTACGTATAAACATAAGAATAAGAAGGAGTATAAAGATGTCAGTTAAGCATTCTTACCTGCATTTGTTTCTCATTATAGCCCTTGCCTTGTCGCCCTGCTACGGCGACGCCACTGCGCCGAAACCTGCCTCGATGAGATGGCTGGTTGTCCCGGCGACAACGGGACCACACACAATTACGATGACCGCAGTGACCGCTCTGGACGCAAACGATATGCCCGTGCAGTACTACTTCGAGTGCACCAATTACGGCGAAGCCACCAGCACCTGGCAGGCAAGCCCGACTTACGAGGCTGCAGGCCTTACTCCGAACACCGTGTATTCATTCAGGGCCAGGGCACGCGATAGTGTTGGGAATATGACCGGCTGGACGTCTACTACTATACCCGCAACCACCGATGCTGACAGTAACCCACCAGTGCTCAGGCTGGACATTAACAACTCGGCAAACAATGATGATGCAAACACCCAGACAGGCTTTCTGCCGTTTATCATCGAAAACAGCGGCACCGAAATAAATGGTGTTGCAATTGACGTCGGCGGCAACATTACCTCAGCCAGGCGCGACGAACCTCGCGGTGTGTGGATAAAGTACGACACCGGCGGCTCAATTCCTGGCGACCCGTGCTATTATTCCCCGCGAGCAGGCGAGAGAATTTATCGCGATTTTGTCTACGGGATAAACCCAAGCGGGGTTACAATCACGCTATGGGGACTGGGGGCCAATCGAGACTGCAACATAACCATATGGGCATTTGATGACCAAAGCGCGGTCAATCTAGCCGCGAGCTGGTATTCCAACGGAACACATATTTTTGACGCCAACTTCATAGGCGGTTTGGAGCATCGGCCTAACTATGATAACTACCCTGGAGGCGCCGCAGATTTATATAAGAACGCCTTTAAGGGAAGAGCCACGGCAGATAATTTGGGCAGAATCGTCCTGACAAGTACGAGGGGCCCAGGCAGCCCGGCAGACCAGAGTTTTGCTTTTGTCGACGCCATAAAGGTGGAGCCCAACGCCTCGCAAGCATTCGTCCCGACAAAATATGCCTACCATCCGCTGCCGATTGATGACGCAAACGGCGTGGCCGCAGATGTAACTCTCGAGTGGACAAAGGGCGCATATGCTGAAAAGCACGATGTATATTTCGGCACCGATGAAGCCAAAGTAACCGATGCCTCCAGGGGCAATCCGCTAGGCGTACTGATAAGTGAAAATCAGTCAACTACGACTTATGACCCTCCCGAATTTCTTGATTTAAACACAACTTACTATTGGCGTATCGATGAGGTCAATGCCGCACCTGACTACACAATCTTTAAAGGCGAAGTCTGGAGCTTCAGGACATCACCGTATTTCGTCGTGGAAAATTTCAATTCCTATGCTAACGACGCGGCCCTGCAGAATGTGTGGAATAACAGCAGCACCATCGCCGAAGTTTCCGTCGAGACTGCTATCGTTCGCGACGGCAACTCGATGATGTACCGGTACAAGAACAACCTCCCGCCATACTTTTCCGAGGCCTACGCGGATATTGCTGATTTGGGAATAGACGACCCTGACTGGCTCGGCATCGGCGCTAAAGCATTGGTGCTGAGATTCTACGGGGCACCAATTAATCCTCTTGGTGAGCAGATGTACGTGAAGCTGACGGACGGCGACAACCCCGCGCATACGGCGACTGTAACGTACGGCAATATAAACGACATCAGGCTGAAACAATGGAACAAGTGGAGCATTGCGCTGACAGAATTCACAGGCGTGAACCTGGCCAATGTTAAGACAATCACTATCGGCTTCGGTGACACCAGCCCTGGAAATGCAGGAGCCGTGTACTTCGAAGACATCACGCTGGATTGTGTAGAAACCGTAGTGCCTGAGGTTACCGGCGAGGTGAATGTTAACATCGTTCATCAGCAGCTCGAAGGTTTCGGCGGAGCTGCCTGCTATGACACAACGGCTCTGACAAGCCTCCTGAACAGGGAAGCAGTTTACGACCTTCTGTTCAGAGACCTGGGACTGGACCTTTTAAGGATAAAAAACACATATCAAATAAACTCTGACGAAATAACCGCCACAGGGCAAATCGTTGCAGCGGCGAGACAAACGACGCGTAACCCGAATTTAAAGCTTCTACTGGTTCCCTGGTCACCTCCAACTTATCTTAAAAGCGGCGGGATTCTGAACGGCGGAACCCTCGCGGGCGGTCCAAGTAATTATGTGTATGCCGACTATGCGACCTGGTGGCTAAACAGCCTGAAAGGTTCAGGCGGCTTCAACAGTGTCAGCATTTACCCCGATTATATAAGTATTCAAAATGAACCGGACTGGGGATTCCAGGACCAGGCCTGTAGATTCGACCCTACGGAAAATTCAAGCTATGCCGGCTACGACAAGGCATTCGAGGCGGTTTATAACAGGTTGAACGGAAATGTTTCGCCTATGCCGAAAATACTTGCATCGGAATCGTATGGTTTTGGAAGCTCACAATCATATATAAACGCACTTAACACCAGGGGCCAGATGGGCCACATCTACGGCTTCTCGCACCATCTTTACAGCGACGGCAGCTATGGCAACCCCGACGGCATGATTTCGGGAATGCAGAATTACCATACCTACTATGGCGTTTACTATAATAAACCGTTGTTTCAGACTGAGTATGACTCCCTTCAAGACCCTCCAACATTTGCCCAGGCCGTATTGCAGGCGCAGCACATGCACAACTGTCTGGTCTACGAAGGCGTGACTTCGTATTATGCATGGTCCTTGTTTCGGAACGGCGGTTACACTACAGGGGGAATGATAAATATCAACTCCGGCAGCAACGGTTATACAATCCGAGACCTTTACTGGTTCTTCAAAGCTTACACATACCTCACCGACCCAAACTGGTATCGCGTCGATGCCACCCCCAGTCCGTCAAGCGACCTGCGGATGACCGCCTTTAAGAGCCCCGATGGTAACGAACTGACGATAGTGATACTTAACAAATCCGCCAGCAGTATCAACTTAACGCTTAATTTGAATGGTTTCCCAATGGACAACTCGGCAATATATCGAAGCAGCGAAACGGAGCATTGGGCATATATCGGTCCTTTTTACGAGGCGGGTTCGCTGATGCTGCCGGCGCGGTCAATCACCACAATCAGCAACGTTGCTCTCTCAAACTGCGATAGTGTCCTTGTTACAGGCCACGGCCTGACCTCGGACATATTCCCCGATTGCTACGTTAATTATAAAGACCTCAAAATTATAACCGACTATTG
>CAIYOL010000262.1 GCA_903927855.1 uncultured Planctomycetota bacterium | reverse complement strand
CCGGATTAATTCATCACTCAATTGACCCCCGCCGCCGTGTGCGAGTAAGATTCTATCGCTTCTCTTTTTCATTACGTACGTTTCTTTCGGCCGTACTTAAACCACGCCGCACAGGCCCCCTCGGAACTTACCATACATGGCCCAACCGGCGTCTGGGGCGTGCAGCTTTTCGAGAACAATCCGCATTCCTGCGGCTCTATTAGTCCGCACAGCACTTCGCCGCATCGACAGCCGTTTCTTTCCCCACCCGCTGTTTCGGCTATGTCAAATCGTTTGAAGGCGTCAAATTGACGGTACTTGTCTTTTAGTTTCAGTGTGCTTTTCTCAATCTTTCCCAATCCTCGCCAGTAACCATCTGTTGCCTCGAAGCACTCACTAATAATTTTTTGCGCTGCGATATTACCTTTTTCGGTTACGACTGCGGTGTATATGGATTTCAGCTCCGGCTTGCCGGCGTTAAGCTGACGGCATATTTCCGCTAACCCTTCGATTATTTGCATAGGCTCGAAACCCGCTACCACGCATGGCCGGCCGAAATCATCCACAATCTCTGCAAAAGCGCCGTATCCGATTATCACGCTGACGTGCCCCGGACAGAGAAAGCCATCTATCTTATGATTTTTCTCGGAAACAAGCGCCCGCATCGCAGGTACTACCAGTTTATGTCCGCTCAGGATGCAGAAATTATCAATACCTTCTGCCTCCGCTTCTTTCACAGCTACCGCCGTGGCAGGTGCGGTCGTTTCAAAACCTACCGCAACAAACACTACTTCTTTTTTAGGGTTGTCTTTCGCTAATTGCAGGGCGTCCTCGCTGCTCAAAACTACTTTCACGTTTGCTTTTGGCTGTTTTGTTTCGAGCGACCCGCCTTCACCGGGAACGCGAATCATATCGCCATAAGTAGCGATTAAGCAATTATCTCGCTCCGCCAGTTCCAGAACGGCATCGATATAGCTTTGGTCGGTAACGCAGACCGGGCAGCCGGGACCGGACAGAAGTTTTATTTTTCCCGGCAGCGTTGACCTCAGGCCGCAGCGGAAAATAGAGACCGTGTGCGTGCCGCAGACCTCCATTATGTTGATTTCCCGTCCCAGCGTCTCGCACGCTGCAGTCATAACACTTTGTGCCGCGTAAATTCTTTCAAGCATAAAAGTTAAATTTACCCTGAAATTTTGTTTGGTGTATCATTGAATTCGTCGATTTCAGCGATAAGCTCCCACGTTTTTTTTGCCTCTTCTTCATCGATAAGCGAAATGGCAAAGCCGGCGTGCACCAGCACCAAATCTCCCAGCTTGGCCGCCGGCAGCAGCGTAGTTTTTGCTTTATAACGGTTGCCCATCGCGTCAACTACCGCGTTCTCACCTTTCAGTTCTACTATTCTTGCTGGTATCGCTAAACACATTGTTAGTGCCTCGTCACGGCTTTGGCGGCAATCGCCGCCTGCCCAACAGATATTCCCCCGTCGTTCGACGGGAACTCTCGGTTAAATAATACGCAAAAATCATTTTTCTTCAAGAGCTTAATCAGACAGTTTGTCAAATATCGGTTGCAGAATACTCCACCGCTCAATGCGACCGTGTTTAATTTTGTGCTTTCTCTTGCTGCCTTAGCCATCTCCAGCAGGGCGGCGGCAACGGTATTGTGAAACTTCGCCGAGATGACTCCGCCTGTGGTTCCTTCGTGGATATCAGCAATTATCTGCTTTATCATTTTACGCAGGTCAATCTGGAGCGGTTCGTCGACTTTCCTGATAAGCTCGAAGTCGTAATGCATTTCAATGCCGTCTTCTGCAATTGCTTCAAGGGCCATCGGAAGTTGCGCTTCGAAATGATTGTATGTTCCCAATCCGACCATGGCGGCAACCGCATCAAAAACTCGACCTAAGCTCGAAGTTTCAACGGTATTAATCTGTTTTTCGATTTGCTCTAATATAATCTGTTGTTTGTTTGTATCCGGCTCAATTTTGTCAAGCAACCATCTGAATTTCTCCAATTTGAAATCGTCTCCGTAGGTTTTTTTAAGCAGTCCCAGCAAAGGTCTTATAGCTTCTTTACTCGCCTTGTCCGCACCGGCTAAGGGGTAGTAAGCTAAATGGCCGAATCGTTCAAAATCGTCTAACGATGCAATCAGGCACTCACAGCCCCAAATTGCTCCATCTGTCCCGTAGCCCGTGCCGTCACACTCGATACCTATAACCGGTCCTTCCAGGCCGTGTTCAGCTAAAACCGACGCAATATGCGCCCAGTGATGCTGGACCTGGATTGTTTTTACATCGGGCATCGAAAGGGCGTATTGAGTTGATAAATACGCGGGGTGAAGGTCGCAGACCGCGACTTTCGGCTCGACTTCGAACAATTTCCGCAAATGCTCGATTGAATTGATGTAGTGATGATGGACCTCTGCGTCTTCGAGTTCGCCTATATGCTCGCTGCATATAAGCTGATTTTGTTTTACAAAACAGAAGGTATTTTTCATATCGGCCCCAGCCGCAAATATGTCACTCCGACAGTTTTCTTCAGTAAATATAGGCCCCGGCACATATCCTCTGGCTCTTCTCAGGGGGACCGGCTGCTCGTCCACAAAATGAATAATCGAATCGTCAACTTGCCGGTAAATCTCCCTGTCGTGCATCAGGAAAGCGTCCGCAACGTCACTGAGTTTCTTCAGTACCTGTTCATTTTTGCAAATCAACGGCTCATCAGACATATTTCCGCTGGTCATCACTAAAACTTTTATGCCCTCGGCAAAAAGCAAATGATGCAGCGGGGCGTAGCAGAGCATAAAGCCAAAAGTATTGACGCCCTCTGCAACTGATAGTGCTATTGCTGAGTCGCTCTTTTTAGGCAATAGGACAATCGGGCTTTGAGGGCCTTTTAAGACTATCTCAGCCGATTCGCTCACGATTGCGTATTCTTTTATGCTTTGGACCGAAGCTGCCATCATAGCAAATGGCTTATGGTCTCTCCTTTTGCGCTCTCGCAGTCTCCTTACCGCCTTATCATTAAGCGCATCGACAGATAAGTGAAACCCACCGACCCCTTTTACCGCCACAATCTTACCATCTAAAAGTAAACGTACAGTTTCGGCGATTACCTTCTCGGTTCCCGTTTCTATTGGTTTTCCGCT
>CAIYOL010000261.1 GCA_903927855.1 uncultured Planctomycetota bacterium | reverse complement strand
GGTCTCAGTCAGACTTTTCTTGCCTTCCCAACCGTGTCCCTTGGCCATTGTTTGCAGGTACATTGCCGCTTCGTCATCGGGGTCAAAAACTGTCTTCTCCTTTTCCTCTGCGCCGAGTTCTTTACTCATTTCCTGAAAAGTCACCATATGCTTATCTTCCATCTTGGCCAAATCAAGAAACATTTGTTTTACTTTTTTATCGGTAGTACTTTTTGTCGCCTGACGGTAAAACTCGGCGGCATCTCTTTCGATGCTTTCCGCCATTGCGAAAATTTCATCGGCGTTAAAGGTGATACTCATTTTTGTTCTCCTGCTGTTGCTGGCGGTGTAAAGACCCGCTGTCCCAATTCACGGTCGAGCATAAACATCCCGCCTGGCGCACTTCCCATCATTTTCATCTGTTGAATTATTTTATCTGCGGACGATTCCTCCTCGACCTGCTCGTTGACAAACCACTGCAGAAAAGTGTGGGTTGCGTGGTCTTTTTCCTTAATGGCCAAGCTTACGAGGTCGTTAATCAGCCCGGTAACTTTTTGTTCGTGCTTGTATGTAGCCTCGAAAACAGCCAGCGGCGACTTCCATTCGGTTTGAGGAGCTGCTATGGATTTCAATATAATCCTGCCGCCGCGCGCATCCACAAAATCATACATCTTCATTGCGTGCGTTAGCTCCTCCTGCACCTGGACTCTCATCCAATTGGCAAAGCCGCTTAAATCGAGCGACCTGAAATACGCCTCCATCGACAGGTACAAATACGCCGAATACATCTCTGCGTTAATCTGCTCATTTATCGCCTTTTCCATACTTTTGCTTATCATATCTTACCCTTTCCATAACCCGTGAATATTGCAATGCTCCCTCGCGCTCACAGAATCGGCTTCAACATTAAACACGGCCTCAGGCGCTTCTCCTGGATTTAGGAATTGCCTGTACGCCTTGCCGTCCGCGAGCAGCTCTATCCATTCGATATAATGTTTTTCTTCCATAGGGTGAGGAATGCTGCCGACCTTAACCTTGTAGCCGCCGCTGATCTTTTCGATTACCGGCACGTGCTTTTCCTTGCCTTGGTCAGCAGTCTTTTCAGCCATGTCTTCCATCGGCTGACCGCAGCAAATCAGTACGCCGTCGCCGCCGTGAAGCACTTCAACTATATTGCCGCAGACCATACATTTGTAAATTTCAAGTTTATTTGCCATAGTATTTCCCCTTCATTTAAATTGATGTTAAGTGATTCCGAGCTCTTTGTGTTTTGTTAATATTTTATCAGCGAGTTTTTCAATCGCCGTAAAATCACTGTCTTTAGGATGCCCCTTCGCCACCACCGGCTCAATGATTTCCACTTTAAGGTTGCTGATTAATCCCGCAATATGCTCGACCATTTTGCCTCCCCAGCCGTAAGAGCCGATAATCGAAGCAAACTTAGTTTTGGGTCTGAGGGCATTTGCCAAAATCGCTGCATACGCGACCTTTGGGTGCGCTGCTTTCAAGACAGTTGGAGAGCCGAGCACGATTGTAGCCGCATCGACAAGCGACATTGCCAGCTTGCCGATGTCGGTTACGGAGAGATTGAATTGCTTGACCGTAATGCCTCTTTCAATCAATGCGTCCACAAAATGCTCGACCATTCTTCTTGTGCTATCATGCATCGATATATACGGCAGCACCACTTCGTTTTTGACATTATCACTGACCCAATCTTTATAAGCATCGATGATAAACTTCGGATTGTCATAGACCGGGCCATGACTCGAAGCGATTATATCTATTTGGAGGTCCTTTATTTTTTCGAGGTTATTTCTTATGGCTGTCCTGAAAGGCATCATTATCTCAGCGTAGTAACGCTTGGCGGACTCATACACGAGTGCTTCGTCTTCAACGAACAAACTGCTGGTCGCCAGATGCGAGCCGAAAAAATCACACGGGAAGAATATCTTGTCCTCCTGCAGGTAAGTGCCCATCGTTTCCGGCCAGTGTACCCATGGAATATAAATAAACTGCAGAGTCTTGTCGCCCAAAGAAAGAGTTTGGCCGTCTTCAACAGTTATAAATTTATCCTCGCTGATTTGAAGCAAATCAACAAGCATACCCTTGCACTTGGGGTTTGTTACGACTTTCGCATCGGGATAAAGCATCAATATATCGGGTATGCTGCCGGAGTGGTCCTGCTCAGCGTGGTGGGCGATGATGTAATCTATTCTATCGGTCCCGGCTTTGACGAGATTGTCTATCAGCACATCTGTCTTCGTCGGGTCGACCGTATCCAGAAGCGCAATTTTCCCGCTGCCCTTTATCAAATAAGAGTTATAGCTTGTCCCGTCCGGCAGAGGAATTAGCTCATCAAATAATCTTCTGTCCCAGTCGATTGCCCCGACCGCGTAAATGTTCGGTCTCAACTGCATCACTTCTCTAATCCTTTTACCGCGTTCAGCGCCGCTTCGTAATTCGGCTCGCTGGCCACTTCGTTTACTATCTGTATATACCTGATGGTGCCGTTTTTGTCCACAACGAACACCGCCCTCGCCAGCAATCGCAGCTCCTTTATCAACACTCCATACGCCTTGCCGAACGATGCGTCCCGATGGTCTGAAAGCGTTTGAACATTTTTTACGCCCGCGGCCCCGCACCATCGTTTCTGGGCAAACGGCAGGTCCATACTTATCGTCAGCACCGCAACGTCGCTGCCGAGTTTGCCCGCCTCTTCGTTGAACCTGCGGGTCTCAATATCGCAAACAGATGTATCAAGCGACGGCACAGAAGTTATTATGCATACCTTGCCGTGATACGAAGAAAACTTTACCACCGACATATCATTTGCAACAACCTCAAAATCAGGCGCCGTATCGCCGACCTTTACCTCGCTGCCGGACAAAGTAAGCGGATTACCTTTCATTGTTACCGTTCGTTTTGGCTCTTTCATTGTATTCTCCTTACAGCCGGCAAGTAATATTGCGACTATAACAGCACACAAACAGCATGCACCAGTCGACAGTCCCGCACCCGCACGAGTTGGCATCTGTTTCCTTTCCCCAAAAACCGACGCGGCTCAGTAGTTGACCGCTTCCAGTTCAAAATACGCCTTCGGATGCGCACAGGAAGGACAGACCTCGGGCGGCTCTTTCCCTTCGTGGACATAGCCGCAGTTCCTGCAAACCCACCTTACCGGCTTCTCCCTTTTGAAAACTCGCTCCTCGGCTATGTTCTTCGCAAGCGCAGCGAACCTGCCCTCGTGACGTTTCTCTACAATCGCGACACTCCTGAAAACCCCGGCGATTTCCTTGAATCCTTCTTTGTCCGCAATCTTGGCAAATTCCGGGTACATCTTGGTATGCTCGTAATTCTCGCCTCCCGCCGATTCTTTCAAATTCTCAAGCGTATTGCCGATGACTCCTGCCGGAAATGCCGCGGTGATTTCCACCTCCCCGCCCTTTAGGAATTTGAACTCGCGCTTGGCGTGCTCTTTTTCCTGGTTTGCGGTTTCTTCGAAGATTGCGGCAATTTGCTCGTAACCTTCTTTTCGTGCCTGGCCGGCAAAATATGTATAACGGTTCCTCGCCTGAGATTCACCCGCAAACGCAGCCATTAGATTTTTTTCCGTCTGACTTCCTTTTAGCTCCATTGAAACCCTCTCTTTCTTAAAATACTAACAGGCAAAATTTAAAATCCGTTCTCACTTAATCAGGTATTCCTGTATTGTCAAAAGACCTACGATAAAAGTCAATAATTCTTTTACCTTTGTCAATATGACATTAAATAGTAATTACTCCTATTTGTCAAGAATTGTTCTTTATTCAAGGTTAAAGTTTTTTCTCCTCATAGCAAGTCCCTCCGAAGCAAGATCCGGGCAATTAGAAATACTGTATGTCAAGGGTATGCGGCAGTTTTTCGAGCGGGCAACTCGGGATTGGGTAGTGGGTCCCCTGTTCTTGACAAAGGGAGCTTCGCTCCGAGGGGCGGTGAGTTCTAAATTCTGCCGATTTGGCAGAGCAGGCGGGGGCGGCGGACACCTTTGACAGGCAGAAACAAACCACAGCTTCGCAGTATAAGTCTGTCTTAAATAAGTGGTTAAGTAAATGGGGGTTCACTGGGAGGGGGTTGGCACGATATTTGCAGTTATAAAGATTAAAGTATGGTTTTGAATTCGTCAAAATTCGATGAGGTCAATGTATTGGCCAGCGGGGCGAACTGGGGCTGGCCTGAGGCGCTGCGCCATATATTTCAGCCAAGAGGGATTAATCTGTTAGTGGCAGAAAACGCGGGGGAATTTGTCAATATTATCGGGCGGCGACGCATACATACGACGATTGTGGATATGGACAGCCAGGCCGGCGGTTTATCGACGATAAAGATTATTCGAATAGATTATCCGCGGCTACCGTGCATACTGTTATCGAAAGAGCCGGGCGATGCAGTGCTCAGCGATGCGCTCGGGCTGGAGGTTTTCAGCGTTATTGACAAGCCGGTCAATATGGGTATTCTTCAGGAGCAATTGAACAGGTTATTCATAAAGAAATATAATAATGACATTTTTGCGGAATAAGTGTATAGTGTAGCCCCCCGTTTAAGATGTAAGCGGGCAAGATTTAGGGATTTTTTGAAAGGAGTAAGGTAACAATGAAGATTCGGCCATTAGCAGATAAGGTTCTTGTAGAGCGTTTAGAGGCGGAGAACAAGACGGCGGGCGGGATAGTTCTGCCGGACACCGCCAAAGAAAAACCGCAAAGAGGAAAAGTTATAAGCGTCGGCGAAGGCAAAGTGCTTGATGACGGGACGGTACGGAAGCTGGAGGTGAAAAAGGGAGATGTGGTGCTCTTTACAAGCTATGCCGGCAGCGAGATAAAGATAGACGGCAAAGAATATCTGATTATGAGTGAGTCGGACATAATGGCAGTAATTGAAAAGTAGATAATTGACTATCGATAGAAAGCTAAAGAAGGAGAAATAAAGCAATGGCAGCTAAAAAGATAGCTTACGGCACTGATGCACGCGCAGCGATACAGGAAGGCGTGAAGAAACTCGCGAAGGCGGTGAAGATAACGCTGGGGCCTTGCGGCAGGAATGTGGTTTTGGAAAAATCGTTCGGCTCCCCTACTGTTACCAAAGACGGAGTAACGGTGGCAAAAGAGATAGAGCTGGAAGACGCATACGAGAACATCGGGGCGCAAATGGTAAAGGAAGTAGCCTCGAAGACGTCGACAGTAGCCGGCGACGGGACAACGACCGCAACAATTCTGGCGGAGAGCATCTTCAACGAAGGCCTGAAAAACATCACGGCGGGAGCCAACCCGATGCAGGTGAAACACGGCATCGAAAAAGCCGTCGAAAGAATAATAGAAGAACTGCAAAAGATGAGCATACAGGTTGAGTCGAACAAGCAAATCGAACAGGTGGCAACGTGCTCTGCAAACCAGGACGCGGAGATTGGCAAAAAGATGGCTGAGGCGATGGACAAGGTCGGCAAAGACGGCGTCATTACCGTCGAAGAGGGGCAATCATTGGAAACAACGGTCGAGCTTGTCGAGGGGATGCAGTTCGACAAGGGATATTTGAGCCCGCACTTTATCAACAAGTTAGAGAATATGACCGTTGTGCTGGACAAGCCATATATACTGATTCATGAGAAGAAAATAAGCTCGATAAAGTCACTTGTTCCGCTGCTGGAGAAGGTGGCCAAACAGGGCAGAGCGCTTTTGATTATAGCTGAGGACATCGAGGGTGAGGCGTTGGCGACGCTGGTTGTCAATAAACTTCGCGGCGTGCTGCAGGCGGCAGCGGTGAAGGCACCGGGCTTCGGCGACAGGCGGAAGGCGATGCTCAGTGACATTGCCGTCCTGACCGGCGGAGAGGCGATTTTTGAGGATTTAGGGCTACAATTAGAGAATATCGAGTTGAATCAGCTTGGCAGAGCAAAGCAAGTCACCATCGACAAGGACAACACGACCATTATCGAGGGGGCGGGCAGCTCTACAGAAATAAAAGGAAGAATTGAACAGATTAAGACCGAGATTGAAAACTCCACGAGCGATTACGATATTGAAAAACTGCAGGAGAGGCTGGCGAAATTAGCGGGCGGAGTGGCGCAAATCAATGTCGGTGCAGCAACGGAGGCGGAGATGAAGGAGAAGAAGGCCCGCGTGGAAGATGCATTACATGCGTGCAGAGCGGCGGTGGAAGAAGGCATCCTGCCGGGCGGCGGGGTTGCGATGCTGCGAGCTTTGCCGGCGATGGATAAAATCAAGACCAGCGGCGATGAGAAAATCGGCGTTGATATCGTTCGTCGAGCAGTGGTAGCACCAATTAAGCAAATTGCCGAGAACGCAGGGCTGGACGGTTCGATTGTCGCACAGAAGGTTATGGAGAGCAAAGATAAGAATTTCGGTTACGACGCATTGCGGAAGGAATATGGTGATATGATTGAGTTCGGCGTAATTGTGCCGACAAAGGTCGAGAGGGCAGCGCTGCAAAATGGCGCGTCAATTGCCTCGCTGTTATTGACGACCGACGCGGTAGTTAGCGAGATTCCTGAGAAGAAAGAGACACCACCAGCAATGCCACCGGGCGGCGGAATGTATTAAAAGCAAGCAGAGGCAAGGCGGGCTCCGTAAAGGAGCCCGTTTTCATTTAGTAAAGGAAAAGTGATGTTTCGTTTTTACGCAAATGCGATTTCCCAAGCGTCGAGAGGTATTGCAAAGGGGATTTTTACAACAGGATTGCTACTGGTCGGGTTTGGGATTTTAATTCTGGTGCTGCCAGCACTTTTCGCGATGCTCGCGGCAGCGGTGTTTTTTATCGTTGGGGCAGGTTGCGTGGGGACAGCCGTCAAAATATTTTTGGCACAGAAACAAATAAACAAAATCAATTCTGATGGTTCAGAAGATTACAGGGAAAACGTCCGAATCCACATCGAAGATGATTACGGTGAATAGCGCATCGCTGCATTTTGGCGTCAGCGGATTTTGAGGGTCGCGAGGGCGATGGCAGCGAAGGCGGCGGCGAGGAGCCAAAAGCGCACGACGACCTGCGGCTCAGACCAGCCGCTGAGGTGAAAATGATGGTGGATGGGTGCACATCTGAAGAGCCGTTTTCCGCCGGTGTATTTAAAGTAACCGACCTGAAGAACGACGCTGAATAATTCAAGGACAAATACGCCGCCGATAATTAAAAGCAAAAGTTCATTTCTTGTCACGAGCGCACCGTAGCCCATCGCTGCGCCTAAGGGGAGTGAACCAACATCACCCATAAAGGTCTGGGCGGGATGGCAGTTGAACCACAGGAAGCCGAGCACAGCACCTAAGATTGCCGAATAAAAGATGCTCAGCTCGCCAGCCTGCGGGATAGCAGGAAGCAGGAGGTAACTTGACCAGGTGACTGGGTTAGTTCGCGTCATCGTTTCGGAAGCGACATAGCAAAGCAGCACCAGCACCAGACTAACCATTCCCACGCAACCTGCAGCCAGCCCATCCATGCCATCGGTCAGATTGACGGCATTACTGGTAGCTGATATGTAAAAAATCGCTATCAACACAAACATCCAGCTGGCCAAGGGAAGACCGTGTTTGTAGAACGGCAACCAGAATAGTTTGCCATCGGCAATATTGGTAAAGTCTTTGTACAAGAAGGAGGCTATCAG
>CAIYOL010000260.1 GCA_903927855.1 uncultured Planctomycetota bacterium | reverse complement strand
TTCGGGTTCTTCAGGAAGCCCAAAAAGCTGCTTAAGCATTTGCAGGTCAGGCGGTTTACGAACCGGCCTGCTGGGTGTTTTCGGTGCGGTTTTATTTGCTCTTGCTTTGACGATACTGCCGACCGCATAGAAAATCGCCAGTATCACAAAGAAGAGTATTTGTACCCAGCCGCCCTCTTCGTCACCATTCCGAACAGCCAGAACTAATTGTGCCAGCCAATAGTTCACAATATCATTCTTTCTTTTCGGGTTTTGCGATTGACTGTCTCATTGAGGTATCTGCACTTATGTTTTTCAATCGATAGTAGTCCATAATGCCGAGATTGCCTTTTTTGAAGGCCTCTGCTATGGCCAGCGGTACTTCCGCCTCAGCCAGGACGACCTTGGCCCTGTTTTCCTGTACCAGCGCTGTCATCTCCTGCTCGCGTGCGACAGCCATTGCTCGCCGCCCTTCCGCTTCTGCCTGGCGCATCCGCTTGTCTGCCTCGGCCCGCTCGGTCTCGAGCTTGGCGCCGACATTGGCCACCTCCAGGTCTTTGGTGCTTACCCCTGCAACGCTTACGTCGGCAATATCAATCGAGACAATCTCGTAGGCCGTCTGTGCATCAAGGCCGCTGTCCAGCACCTTCCGCGAAATCCGGTCGGGATGTTCCAGCACATCTTTATAAGTCTCCGCCGAGCCGATGGCGCTGACGATACCCTGACCGACACGGGCGATGATGGTTTCGTCGGTGGCCCCTCGAACCAGCTGGTTAATGTTGGACCTGACGGTAACTCTGGCTCGGACCAGCATCCTGATGCCGTCTTTGGCGACCGCATCGAGCAGCGAAGATTTATCTAATGGGCAATCTATGATTTTGGGTGTAACGGTGGTTTCGACCGCTCTGAGTATGTCCCGCCCTGCCAAATCGATGGCACGAGCGACATCAAAGCTAAGGGGTATCTTGGCACGATTGGCTGCAATCATAGACTGGACCACATCTATCACATAACCGCCGGCAAAATGGTGTGCCTGCAGTTGTGCGAAGGTAACCGGCATGTCCGCTTTGCGGGCAATAATAAGGGCATTGACACAAGTCATTACATCGCCCTGGTATGACCCCCAGAAGCGTTTTTCTCGCTCAAATTTTTCTTCCATCCAACGCTCAAGAGGCTGCCCGGTGGTTTCCCGGTCGGGCCTGTCTTTGCGGGGAAACCTGTTCTTCGCTACGAGCCATACATGCTCTAATTGCGGGGTATCGAGGTCGGTGATTCCCGCCTGGACGACGGCAATCTTGGCACGGACGATTTCTTCACGCGGAACTCCTCGCAAAGCCATCCCGATCAAATCAAAAAAGCCGACGTGCGCCCCGCTGAAGAAGGCTCTAATCCAGGTTTTTATGAATGATAGAAAAACAATCAAAAAAACGATGACGAATATACCTGCTATAATCGCCAATACCGTTAGAACTACGTTTCCGTTTTCCTGGGCTAATAAAATCGCTTTCATCATTTATGGACTCCTGTATTGATAAATCAACAAAGTATCGATTTGTTTCGGGGCAGCAATTATACGTTCTTCCTTCTTACAATTATATTGTTGCCCTCGACTTCCTTAACTAGTATTTCAACCGAAGAATCAATCATTTCGCCTTCGGAAACCACGCTATATCTTTTACCATTTATTTCAGCGATACCTGAGGGGCGCAGCCCCGTAACAGTTACACCGCTTTTATCTTTAAGCCCGCTGAAATTCTCATCGCTAATCCCAGCTTTTCCGCCCGGAGAGTCGAGCTTTTTGTGCGGTTCCGCCAAAATCATACGACGACCGAACGGCGTTTTAGGCAGAACCTTTAACCCCAGTAAAATCAATATCGGTACACAAATAAAAGTGGCAAGCAGGATAATCCAGCCTGCCGGTTCGCCGTGCATAAAACCGAGGACAACAGCCCCTATCAGCGATGCCGCTGCAAGAAAACCGAGTACCCCTCCCGACGGCAGGATTGTTTCGAGAAACGCCAGCAATATCCCGGCCAACAGCAATATGATAGCATAGGTCAAAATATACCGCTCCTTAATAGTACCTGTTCACCCGATATTTTTCGGCTTAGATATTTCCT
>CAIYOL010000259.1 GCA_903927855.1 uncultured Planctomycetota bacterium | reverse complement strand
CATAGAAAAAGCAAAACATAACCTATCCATTTCTGTTTCCGACGAACCATAAGCAACTCTACAGTCTATCAAACTCAGATAATTCGGCCGTACCATTACGGTTTATTCCTGTGGGTGTTATCATAACTATCTCACCACGGCAACTGGCAAAAACTCTGACCGTCAAAGACATTCTGGAATAACAAGTTGCCTACAAACTAACGTAGAATTTGCAGGGGGTCAAGAAGCACCGAGCGATTTTTCGAGCTGTTTATTGAACATTTGCGGTTGTACATCAATGGCATTTAGTGCCCAATCGATATAGTGCAATTTGTGGGCTGGACGGCGCACACTCCGTCACCGTTGTTTGTGCCGACCCGAACTCCACGAACCAGGCTTTTTGCCGCTGCCGCCACACGATCCATCTGCGTCTAAAAATCAATCAAAAGCGTTGGTAGTCAAACACCCAAAACCTACTTTCTCAAAATTTTTTCTATCCCTTTAGCTATAACGACTTAGCCAAAACCACACGGCTGAAAACCCCACAATTTTCGCATCAAACGCGCAGGTTCGCCCAATTGTAGAGAGAAAATCTCTCTTGAAAGGAGACCCTTTAGTGAAATAGCTATCAATTAACTAGTAACAAGCAACTAGCGGCGAGCGACTAACTTATTCTTCGTAGCGTAAGCGAAGAAGGAAGCGCAGATTTTCTGCGCAAAAGGAAAAAATCAATCAAAATAAAGTTAATTATGCAAAACGAACCCAATTTAGGACAAAGTCAAATTGTTTATAACCGTAATTTCAACAATGGATTACAACGAAAAATCAGAATTGGACACTTGGTCAAAACGAACCCAAACAAAGCCAATTTTGGAGTCTTGTTTTTTATGGAAATAAACCGCATATTTATACGTCAATAGTATATAGGAAACTAAATTGTAGAAACTATACGAACTGTCAGAATTTCAGGAGGTACACATTATGAAGTTTGATGTAAAATCCGCTGTTATTGGTTTATTGCTTGGCATTATCGTTATGCTCACCGCTGGCGCCGGCAGCAGAGACGGTGGTTCCGGCATAGGTTTTGCCGTCCCTTCCGGTGCAAAAGCGATATTGAAGTCCTCTAACAGTGAGGCCTTTATAGTCGATGTGAGCACAGGTATGGCCGACAGAGTTCTGTTTAAAAAACCGGAGCCTGGCGAGTCGAGATACCCCTGTAATCTAAACGGCTACGCATTGACATTAGCCGACTAATCCTTGGCGAGAACTGTTTCGGCTTATTGCTACTCGTACATGTCCGGCACAGTTTCCGGATATAGCTGTCCTGTCGGACTTATTTTAAAAACATAAATAAGTCCCTTTCTCAGCTTCGAGTACACGACGTTGCCGTAGACAGCTTTGATATCGTACTCCTTTAGCTTGTCTGAATTGTTCGCCAACTCCCAGATGTTCGTCCAAAACAGATTCCTTTGATTTTCCGGCAGCAGTTCCAGCAGGTCTTTATATCTTTGAGGCTCCTTCCCCGACTCTTCTATCATCTGGCCGTTCTCCGGAGCGGTGTTTTCCCCATACACCCTTCGCCAGATGTATAGCGCTTTTTCCTTCCCATCCATTACCATCTTGTCGCCGAATTTCACGATTAATGCGTCGAAATGCACTATGTCACCCTCGACCGTGTAATTTTTCTCGAGCACTTTTTTCAGCTTATCGTCTCTGGCGGTTTCAACGAATTTTACATTTGTAAATAGTTTCCCCTCACGGTTTTCCTGTGAAATTACTTTTGCATAACCGATTTGGTCTTCGAGCGTGAGGTTGGTTATCGCCTGCTTAAGCTGTTTGTTCTCAGCTAAAAGCTCGCGTATAGTAGCGGCCCCGTAAAACCAGCCGCGTCCCACATATGCTATTGCAGCAAGGCACGCCAAAGCCGTTATATAGAAAACGACTCTTCTTATGAGCTTCATAATAGCCATTGATAATGCCCCTTTTCGGCCTAGCTTTGGCGGTTTATTAGTTGGGTGCCTACTTCAAAAACAAATAATACAGTTTTCCTTCCTGGTAGGTTTGCCCTGCAAGCTTGCCGGCCATATCTCCCATGCCGATATAAACATCACAGCGTCCGGGAGCGCGGATTGCGCCGCCTGTATCCTGGTCAAGCATAAATCCGGTGAAAGGCCGCAGGGTAATATTGCCGCCTGTATCCTTGGGCAGCGTGGTGGATATGAAGGTCAAGCAGCCGCGGGGAAAGATGGATTTGTCCGTAGCAATAGTTCTCATCGGTGTTACCGGCTCGTTCAAACTGCCGCGAGGGTCTCCCTCCTGCTTGCCGAAGAAGATGAATCTCGGATTCAAGCGGGTGTAATACTTGACCTCGTCAGGGTGCTCTTTGAAGTACTTTATAATTGCGGCCAGACTCAGTTGCGAACGTGATATTTTGCCGTCTTTCACCAGAGCTTGCGACATACTTTTATATTCGTAGCCGTTATGCGCAACATAGCCTACCGTCACCAATTTACCATCCGGCAGTCTTATTTTGGCTGAGCCCTGTATGTGCGCTATGTATGCCTCGAATGGATCGCTGAGCCAGACCAATTCTTTGCCTCTGAGCATCATCGCGTCTTCAATAACAGCTCGCGGGGGGTATGGTGTAATACTGCCGTCAGCCATCTTTCGTCCGAGTACTCCGCCGTTAGGGTCTTTGACCAAGT
>CAIYOL010000258.1 GCA_903927855.1 uncultured Planctomycetota bacterium | reverse complement strand
GATCTTTGGTCATCTGTTCGATTACGTCTTTAAGCGACTCGTCTGCCGCCGCAAATCCTAACCGCCATCCCGCCATTGCGTAAGACTTGCTGAAACCACGCAACAGCAGAACCTTCTCGTAGTAATTAGCTATACTTGGGCATGTCCCCTCGTAGCAGAATTTGTCATATATCTCATCAGTTATAACAAGTATATCTTTTTCCTCTGCTATCTCGGCCAGCGCCTTTATCTGCTCTTCTGAATATACTACGCCGGTCGGATTACAAGGCGAATTAAGTATAATCATCTTGGTTTTGTTGGTTATCGCTCTGCTTATCTTCTCCACTGGAAGCTCGAAACTCGGATAGCTGTCGACAAAAACGCACTTCCCGCCCAGCATATTGACTAAGTGCTTATACATCACAAAATACGGGTCCGGTATAATCACCTCGTCGCCCGGATTGACCAGCGACATAAACGCCAGCAGCAGCCCCCCGCTCACCCCGCTTGTAACTAAGACCGCCGGATTTGCCCACCCGAACTCATTTTTTATCTGCTCTGCGATTTTCCCTTGCAGCAGACTGTCCCCTGCCGTCTGCGAATACTTGTTCCCCCCTGCTTTGATTGCCTTTATTGCTTCTTCTTTTAATGGCTCGGGCACGTCGAAGTCCGGCTGACCTATCGAAAAATTAACCGGGTCTTTCATCTTCTCCCCCAATGCAAAAACTTTTCTGATGCCGCTTGCATCAATTTGTTTTGTCCGCTCTGCGAGTAGCTTTTTCATAAATAGTCAATAGTAAATAGTAAATGCGGGTGTCCCGCTTGCGTCTATTTTACTTGTTCTGTCGGCAAGAATCTTTTTCATTTGACCAATATCGTAACCTAATTGGCCAAAAAGTCAAAACCCAAAATCAGGATTATCATTCTGAACGATGTGAAGACTCTCCCCGCTCCTCAATTGTAAATCGTCAATAGTAAATTGAAAATAATAAATGCCCCCAAATAATCAATTATCATTTATCGATAATCAATTCTCAAAGCCCTTCAAGCCAGTTGTGTGCGAATATCTCAAGGTCCAGCATGTCGACCACACCGTCACCACCTAGAGCGGGAGCAATATCAGCAATGCAGTAATTATTTCCTGTTTTTAACCACTGCTCAGCAAAATCAGCAAGGTTCTCTATGTCAACCGTAATTTGCCATTGGTTTGCGAAAACAGCCCAATCGTGGAAGTCCACAATCCCGTCTCCGCCTTCAGGCCAAACATCCGCCGGTATCTCTTTCAACAGCCACTGGTTTGCAAACACGGCAAAATCATAAAAATCAACCCCGTCCGGACAGACAAAATCACCATGCGAAGAATATTCCCACCTAAAATGCGGATAGTACAGGCCATCGACACACATCCGCCAATAATTATTTGTCCCATTAGCCGTTTCATTGGTAAAATCCCAGCCGACAAAGCTGCTCCGTTGTTTCATTTGCGCATCCGTCAGCGGTGTTCCGTAACCGTTATTCGGCCCGCTTGCGATAAGAAAATAGCAGCCGCCGATACTGCCCATGACTTTATATCCCACCAGCCCGCCAACATGATAAGTGCCGCTGACTGCACCTGTCGAATAGCAATTGCTGACACTGGCGTAGTTGAGTCCCACCAGACCACCAACATACTCAAAACTGATGATATTTCCCGTCGAATAACAATTGCTGATACTGCCGCTGTCGTTCTCTCCCACCAGCCCGCCGACTTCCTCACTACCGCTGACAGTCCCCGTCGAATAGCACTGGCTGATAGTAACGTAGTTGAGTCCCACCAGACCGCCTACCATATAAGAGTTGGAAGTGCCGCTGACTGCACCTGTCGAATAGCAATTACTGATACTGCCTTGTAAATAATTGTATCCCACCAGACCGCCGACTTCCTCACTACCGCTGACAGTCCCTGTCGAATAGCAATTGCTGATACTGCCAGAGTTGAGTCCAACCAGACCGCCTACCATATAAGAGCCGGAAGTGCCGCTGACAGTCCCTGTCGAATAGCAATTACTGATACCGGCGTAGCTGAGTCCCACCAGACCGCCAACATGATAAGTGCCGCTGACTGCAAAGGCCTCAAGACCGAGATTTTCCACCGAACCGCCGTAGTCAATTAGGCCAAATAAACCGAGGAAGTCTCCGCTCCCACCGTTAATGGCAAAATTAGTAATTTTATGGCTGTTGCCGTCAAATGCCCCCGTAAAAGCCGTTCCCTGAAAACCACTGCTCGAGCTTGTATCAGCAGCAATGATTGCTGTCGTAAAGACCTGCCCCTCCATATTAATATCCGCCGTCATGATAAAGCATTTATTGTAATCCGCAGTAGTCCCGGCCAGTGCCAGCAAATCCGCTTTAGTCGCGATTCTGTATGGATTTTCCGCCGTCCCCGCCCCGCCGGAATAACCAAGGCAGATAGATGACAACACCAGCCCGCCAATAATAATTGCCGCAACAAATCCCCAGCAAATGTTTATCGAACTGCTTATTAACCTCCTCATTTTTTCCTCTTTCTAAAGAGTCGGCAAGTTTCTCCGTCTAAGCTTCAAATTATACCCTCTAATCCCCTCCGCCACAAACCAAATTCAACCCCCATCAATCAAAAGCAATAACTTTTCTAAATTTCCATACGTTTCTATACTTTTTTCACCAGGTTTTCGTAAATTTGGATATGGTTTTCAAACATTTCGATATGTTTTTCACAAGTTTGGGTATGGTTTTAACACGTTTCGCAATTTTGCCGTCTTTGCACGTATAACAGCGCCGTTGACCTGTCCTGTGCTATTTTATGAAAACATCCGCGCACATTTCCCCCTACCTAAATTACTCATTTTTATTATATTACCAGTGACTAAAATACCCCCCTGCCCTATTTCCCCCTAAACGCTAACTACTTATTACTAAAGAAGTTATATTAACCTTTTTCTTTTCCTTTTCCTTTAGGTTTTTCTTTAGGCGATGCTGCCGCTGCTGGTTTTGCCCCTGCCGCCGACTTAGCTGGCGCCGCTCCTGCCGCTGCCGGCTTTGCCCCAGCTGCCAGCTTTGCCCCCGCTACTGGTTTCGCTCCGGCTGCTGGTGCTTCCGGTGTCACACCGGCTACTGCTCCTTCCACAGCAGCTTCTTCTTTCACCTTTTTGCCGGCGTGACTCTTGCGATGAGCAATTTTCGGAAGTCCAAAAACCGACCGTCCTTCAGCCCATCTCTCCTCATCCTTTAGCTGGTCGACGCGCTCTGCTCGTGTCAAAACGTTTCGGTGCCTCTTCAAGGCACCCCTGATTTTTAAAGAATGGTCAATGGACATTCAACATTTCTCCGAAGAACTACTCAAACTTCTTGCCGTATGCATCGCGAAACGGCTGGACGCCAAAGGATTCACTTCCCTGCGGCGCCTTGTATTTAGCACCCAGCTCAATTATCTTCTGTTTTGCAAGGTAACCATCTGTCCCTGGTTTTCCCGGATTTTCATACTTGTCTTTAGTAACCAGATAATACCAATCGTCGATTTTCATTATTTCAGTTTCTATGCCGAACCCGGCAAAATACTGTTTTACCGGCTCCAAATCAGCCCTGAGCTGAAAGGATTGTATCACAATCCGATTATCACCTTTCGGTTTAACCGGCTCGACCTTCTGGACAACCGGGGGTACCGGCGTTTTCTGTTCGGCCGGAGCAACTTTTTGCGGTGCAGCAACAGCCGCCACCTTTGGTGCTGCTTTCTGCACAGTCTCCGGCATTTTTGCAACTGGGACGGTCGCCTTTCGGCTGCTTCGATAACTAATTTGGCCCAGCCGAAATACTACTAAAACCACCAGAACAAGCCCTAAAAGCAGTGCAATTGCGAACTGATACGGCATCGATACCTCAACCCTGCCAGCGTTGAATTGCACGATTCTCGGCTTATTGAGCCACCTGACTCTTCCAGAAGCCGCCAACTTTGCTATAGGATGCTCATCTTTTTTGACGACGGATTCTTCCATCTGCTCCATCTGCGGCGGCTCCAAGACTTTGTCAGCGTGAGGTTTAGGCCAAGTTGCTTTACTCATTACCTCGTAAAGAGCCATTTTTTCACGATTATGCGCCATAACCACACCCGCTCAAATTTGGTACGATAATGTGCTATTCTAATGAGCGATTTCGGCAGCACAAGCAAAAAAACATCAATTTTTTTACAATATTTGATGTCTAAAATAGGAAATTCAGATAAAACAGGGAAAATTTGGAGAGGAAAATCAGAGGGATGCGTTTCGTAAAATGCATTTAAACAGGTCAACGGCGCTGTTATACGTGCAAAGACGGCAAAATTGCGAAACGTGTTAAAACCAT